>NZ_JAHHUL010000001.1:0-300000 GCF_019008365.1 Phosphitispora fastidiosa
CTTGATAACAGCAGAAAATCAACAGTATTCATACATAAAACGTCATTTGTGATATAATCTCTCCAAGTATGTTATAATAGAAGTCGTATTTTATGACATATATTAGAAGAAATCGGACTTTTTCAATGAACGAGTTACTAGCATTCTTACAAGAGCACTTTTACTTATACCGTTTTCCTGGGCTATTTTTTGGATCTTCTCGTTTTCATTTTCGGTAAAACGAATAGTAATTACCTTGGTTCTATTTGGAATAAGAATTTCTTTATCTTCCATATTTTCAAGTGGGTTATAGTTGTCCTTATCATACTTTTCTGCATCTCCTAATAATTGTTCATCAGTAATTTGCCCTAGACTGGCAACGTCTTTAACCCTTTTGACCTTTATTGTTCTTCTTTTTCTTTCACTCATTTTGTAACACCTCTCTTTCTTGGAAATATAACTGTGTAAGACCTGAATCAGCCCAATAGGCAGTTATGATATAAAGGTTTCCATCCGGGAACAAACGGCCAACAATAAACATGACTTTACCGGTTTCAGTCTCGCAAAGGATTTCATAAAGGTTGCCTGAAGATTTTTCTTTGTCCAAGGGAGTGACGGATTTTTGTCTGGGTTTCATAACGAGTATGAACGGGTCACTCAGCGCATCAACTAAGTCGTCAACATATACTTTGTGTTTATCTATTAATTTCAGTTCAATATCCTCTTTAAGGATCAAGGTTCCATTAAAGCATTTTAAAAATTCAGAGCTGAAAATTCTTTTAAATATCACATGGTTCACCTACTTGTGACAAAGTATGACATTGTATAACGATGTATTACAATCGCGTTATTATTATATATTATTTTAGGGTTTGAAGCAAGACCCGGCACATCGCCTAACATTTTAGCCGTGTTTCCGCAGTTGAGCATGCAAAAACACCGGTTAGGCACTGGCCCTACCGGCGTCAAGTCATTACTCAATATGCTCAATTGCGGCAACACGTGTTGGACGAAGCCGCGGGTTCAGAAACATTATGGGGATTCAAAGTTTTGTAAACCCCGGCTAAACTCTTGATAACAGCAGAAAGTCAACAGTGGACATGAGGGTGGAACATAAGGTTTTGTCCCCAGGTATGCAGGACAAGGGTAGCGCCAATTTGTGCACCCAGGTACTTCTTATCACAGGCAAGTTCCTTCAGGGTATCTGAAGCAGCTTGGAACAGGATAGAATACACTTCTTTCTGATTCCTGAGAGCAATTTGATTAAGCTCCTCAGGTATAGTAAAAACCACATGAAAATATCCTGCCGGCAGCAGATCCTGACGCCTGTCCTTCAGCCACTTTTCTTTGGTTATCCCCTGGCATTTGGGACAGTGTCTGTTGCGGCAGGAATTATATGAAATTTTCACATGGCCGCATTCGTCACACTCTTGTACATGGCCGCCAAACATAGAAGTGCGGCAGAACTCTATAGCATGGACAGCTTTTAACCTGAACGAATTTTTGGGGGAGGAAACAAAACAGCCAGTTTTGGCCAGCCACCCATATCGAGTGTTGCGCCGAAACTGGTAACAGCTAGGTGAAGTGTACACAGAGAACCATGCAGGCCGTAGGGAGGCCGTACTCCTGAAGAACATTCAGCCCCGTCAATGGATGCCTGGAGGGTCTGTCGGGGTCCAAGCACGCGGCATGTATGGAGAGTAGTACTGAGAACTTGGGTGACCCTGTAAGTTCCGGCGTTCCTACCGTGACGGCGTAATAACCCGGACTTTGGGGTCACAAATGCAGACCAAGCGTGTTAGCGAAAGCAAAAATGAGCAGCAAATCACTGCCCATATTTGTAGAAGTTACTCTATTATAATCGTTCTTGAACATTTCGTCCGCTATACATTATGCGTAGAATATGTACTGTACTGTCAGAATCTCTAACGATATAAAATACAAGATAATTGCTGGTAGGAAAGAATCTTAATCCTCTTGAAAGCCAAGGTTCTTTCTTGTAAAGAGTGTGTCTGTCTGGCAAGGTGTTTAATTTTAATATCTCCTGTTCAATTGTGTCACATAGATTCATAGCTATTCTTGGCTCTAATAATTCCAAAGCGATATACCTAAAAATATTCTGAAGATCCTTTTCTGCTTCGGGCGTAATGATTACTTCGTATTCTTTCATACACCAAGTCCTTTTCGAATGTCAGAAAATACTTCTTTTACGGGGCGCCCTTTGTTTGCCAAATAGTCTGTGAACCCTTTCTCTATTTCAGTATCAAGCTCCGCTTCAGTCAAAGAATCAAAAGATTTAATTTTTGACGGTGCAAGTTTTAGGTCAAAGGGGATTGCTTGATTAATAACTACCTGCTTTAAGAAAAGTCCTACTGCATTTGACATTGAAATTCCTAATCCGTTAAATACTTTTTCAGCCTGTTCTTTTACATCGGGTTCGACACGTATATAGAGATTCGAAGACTTAGCCACAAAATCACTTCCTTTCTTTAGAATTTATTATATATCAATTGTACGCACAAAAGCAATGCTTTATGCAAAAGATTGCCACTGATATCTCCTTGGCCGCTGCAACAATTTGAGCCCGTATGTCAGCCAACTGAGCTTTGTGTGTCATGAGTATGCTAATGTACTCGCGGAGAACACGTATGTTGGACTGTTGGGGATAATTACGGGATATCTGGCATCCTGCAGGATGCAGCTAATTGGTTTTGAATAATTCCCAGTAGACTCCATAATGACATTAGGCCTCATGCCAGTGAGGTATTCCATATGTTCGAGACGGTCAATGACTTTTGAAACGTCCAAACTGTTAAATCCCAACCAACTCAGACGTGGTATGAATGCCTTTAGAGGGAGTGGATACTTTATCAGGAGCAAAAACCGCGCCAGCCGGTGGGGCGGGAAAGTTCATTTAGCTCCAATGCGATAGTACGCCAAGCAAAGCTTGGTACTGCCCATATCGAGTGTTGCGCCGAAACTGGTAACAGCTAGGTGAAGTGTACACAGAGAACCATGCAGGCCGTAGGGAGGCCGTACTCCTGAAGCACATTCAGCCCCGTCAATGGGTGCCTGGAGGGTCTGTCGGGGTCTAAGCACGCGGAGGCAGACTGATGACTTACAGGGAGTCGGATTAACCCATATTACTCTGAGTGCGGGAAAGCCGTCCACATGGGGAAGGGGTTAACAGGAATATGCAGCCAGCAAAGGAAACATTAACCGGGCATGAAGGACTGGAGAAATTAATGCAAACCTCACTGCGGGGAATAGCATAGAAGGCAGAACAATTTCATTTAGTTTTGTCTAATCCTCAAGGCCGGGAATCTGTGCGGGGGGCGTCGGGCAACCGGCGTTCCTACCGTGACGATGAAATATTCAACCTGATTTGGGGTCAAAAAAAAGATGGCTTTTGGCCACCTCGAATTCATTTCATATACTTTTTTATAGCATCCCAAAAGTTTTCTCTTGTTCCGGCCATGACTACTACTACCAGCTCGCCTTTTTCGTTTTCTGCTAAGTAATAGGCTATTTCATAATTTGCTCTGTTATGATATACATCACATCCTAAAATGCCTGCTAAATCACCAGTTTTACGGTCGCCGTAATCAGGATTTTTCCGGATTTCCATTAAAGCAGATTCATACTTTTTCTTTAGCTTTTTGTCTTTAAGCTTTTTGAAGTATTTTTCAGCAGGGCTCAAAAAGACAATCGGTAGCATACTAATCCTCCCTGCCCGAGAACATTTCTTTCATCTTGTCGTCTCCAGAGCCATTATTGTTTTTAGCGATAAGTTCGGCTTCTTCAAACATTTTTTGTATCGCAGGTCTGATCTGCGAACGGGTTTTTTTGAACTCATCAAGCAGTTGTTCACCCTGAAATCCTTTGGCAATTAGGTCTTTTAGTATTTCTTCGGCAAATTCGGTTTCTTGTTTTACTGGTCTAATGATAATTTCAGAGTTCGTCATAATACATTCAACTTCTTGACCGATATTGAGGCTGTCATAAAACCTTTGAGGAATAGTAATCTGACGTTTCTTTGATACGCTAATCCTCTTAGAATCTACGAAGCGTCTTCCTGGGTCTGACGGACCAATTGACATATTAAACCCTCCAGTTTGTAAATACCTATAACTTGGTTGCTTGGTTTCCTTGCTAGTAGTATATCATATAATGAGAAGTTTAAACAAGACTTTTGGGGTAGGTTGAATACATTATACGAACAACGGGCTAAATGGCTCGGCACAAGGCCTCGGCCCAACTTTCCCCGTCCTCGGCTGTCACGATTTCTGCGGTAAGTGGGGTAGTATGCAAGAGCAAAAATCGCGCCAGCACAGTGGGCGGGAAAAGTTCATTTAGCCCCAATGCGTTAGTACGCCAAGCAAAGCTTGGTACTGCCCATATCGAGTGTTGCGCCGAAACTGGTAACAGCTAGGTAGAAGTATACACAGAGAACCATGCAGGCCGTAGGGACAGTATGGAGAGTAGTACTGAGAACTTGGGAGACCCTTTAAGTTCCGGTGATAAAAAGCCGGTAGGTCTGACAATCGAAAAAGAGGCAGACTGATGACTTACAGGGAGCCGGATTAACCCATATTACTCTGAGGGCGGGAAAGCCGTCCACATGGGGACGGGGTTAACAGGAATATGCAGCCCGCAAAGGAAACATTAACCGGGCAAGAAGGCCTTTAAACTAGTCCCTGAGCATAGCATGAACATCCTCAACCGTCCTAAATTCCTTGGCCAATTCTCTGATGGATTTTTCTTGCATGGTTTGCATATCGACAAGCATGTCAAAAAGAAAAAAGACCCTTGATAGGTCTCTAAAGGTTATCCCAAAAGTCTTTTTCTGTTATTTGGAGTTGGTGCCTTAATATTCTTTTCCATAAGTGCCTTGGGATTTCTTTATGTGTTGCATGACTCACTTTTGTTTGAAGAACCAATCCACTAATCAAAACTTTTTCAAAATACCAGTGGTCTGTGTTACGAATACATACCCAACCGTTCTTTTCACAAAACTTCTTCAGGTCACCGAATTTAGGTGGCAATTATGTCTCCAGTAAACTACGAATTTCTTCGTCATTCTCACAAAGTAGGATTCGTAACACATATGGAAAGTGGGGACGGCGGTTGGGGGCATTTAGAAACAGTTGTGAACGGCCAATATAGTCTTGGGCATAGTCTTTAAGGTCTTGAACTAAATCAATAATAGCTTTATCAAGAGTTTCAGCATTAACATACATTTCTAGAATGTCTAGAGCTAAGGTTACTGAACCGTCTTCCTCGTTCAATACTTCTGGCTTCAAGGAAAAATTAGACAAAAGCATTTTCTGAAGATCGGTTCTGAGCAAAAGCACTTCTTCGGCTTGCTTGCGTTTAATTATCATAGGCTTATAACTGTTAAACACTTTGTTATACATAGAAGTAAAGTCTTTTCGCGCATCGGTAAATTGAAGTTCATCTAACATTTTCATGACCTCCTTTCATTTCATATAATAACATATTATGCACATAATGTACAGAATGCATATTAGAAATAAAAGGCGGCAACACGTGTTGGACGAAGCCGCGTGTAGTGATTTTCGTCCTGGATGTAATACTCTGAGGGCGGGAAAGCCGTCCACATAGGGAAACAGAAGGAAAAACAATTTCATTGTCGTTTTTCCATGTATTCTTTCATTTCAAGCAAATTGCTAAATTTTACTGAATTAGCAATTGCTTTTGCAGTACCGGAAGCGATGATATCTCTATCTTTATCAAACTTACAAGTTCGCCATATTCCATCTTTCCCTATACCACAATAAAGATTTGACCCTTTTTGTTGGAATGGTCATACTAATTTTCTCAACCTCCTTCATTGTTACAAAGAAGGGCGGTCAAAAAGTTACTATTGTATAAGAAATGAAAAAAAAGCAATAGCAAAACACGTCTGCCAATGGTAGACTTAAGAAAAGTAGTGACGAAAGGAGACATAAAATGCTGCTGGTTTTAAATTGTCTTGTTGAAGATGAAAGTGCAGATGAATTTGATATGGCCATGTCAATACTGCTTAAGAACACTAATTGCGTTTACCAAACTTATAGAGCCAGTCAAACAGAAAGTATCGCAGATTTACATCGGTATTCCCATCTTCTGATATCAGGTTCTGAGGCCTCAGCTTTAGACGATAATTCATGGGATGAATTACTGGTTACAACCATTGACCGCTTTATTACAGACAAAAAGCCTGTTTTAGGTATTTGTTACGGGCATCAATTCCTTGCCAGAACAATTGTTGGTAAAGAATGTCTTAAGAAAAGAGAACTGCCGGAAATAGGGTGGGCTAAGATTTACAACTGTTCCAATGAGTTGTTTAGAAGCGTAAATGATGCAGTGAGTGTTGTCTTACATTATGATGAAGTAGCGTATTTAACTGACGATTTTCGGATAATTGCTTCCTCTCAATCTTGTCCGATTCACTCTTACCAGTATAAAGACCTCCCAGTCTGGGGAATCCAATTTCACCCCGAATACAATTTAGAACTGTCAAAGGAAATATTTGAGTTGTTTTCTAAAACTGAGCCAAAATTTGATCAGAGTTTCATTAACGATTTGGATAAGGAAAGTGACCTGGAAAATATTACAAAAGTCATTAAGAATTTTATCAATGTTAAGGAAACAGGTGGAAGCCGGTGAAATTAATATATACTATTTTGATTATCGTAAATATTTGCGGATTTATTACTATGGCTTATGACAAGTTTCGGGCTAAAAGCGGGGGGCGGCGTATTCCGGAAATTAATTTTTTCATTACCTCAGTGCTGGGCGGAGCTGCCGGAGTTTTTTTAGGCATGAGGATATTTCGGCACAAAACCAAGCATTATTCCTTTGTAATCGGAATTCCAATTCTATTTGGATTAAACATTTTAAGCGCTTATTTATTTTTTCAAGTATTTTCTTAAAGTCCCAAACAAATTAAAGGAAAATGTCGAAATGTGTCGAAAGAAGGTATTTGTGAATCTTAACAACATTATGTAAGGTGTGGAAAATGCAGGCGAAAAATAAGTCCGTAACAAAAAAGCAAGCTCAGTTTTTGGGTGTTCAGGGGATATGGGTCTTATACTTTACCTCAATAATATGCGGGGCCATACTGATGGCTTTGGAAATTGTAGGCGGCCGGCTATTGTCGCCGTTTTTCGGAGGTTCTGTCTATGTCTGGGGAAGTATAATTTTCGTTTTTCTGACCGCGCTCAGCACTGGCTACTATGCCGGTGGGATTGCATCTGATAAAAAACCAAGTCTGTCTGTGCTGGCAGGCTTTATCGCTTTGGCTGGCATACTGATTCTGTTTATTCCCCCCCTGGTAGTTCCCTTTGTTAAATTTACTTTTGCTATTGGATTGGGTAATTACGGAACTCTGGTTGTAGCCATGCTGTTATTTTTTTTACCCAGTGTAGGATTGGGAATGGTGTCACCATACATAGTTAAGCTGGGGATAAAAGAATCAAGCCGGCTGGGAAATCTGGTGGGCAAGTTTTATGCAGTTTCAACTGTAGGGAGTATTATCGGTACCCTGGCAACCACATTTGTGCTGATCCCATGGTTTGGCATAAGGCATATTATCTTTGCTTTGGGTATTATCCTGGTTATCTTGGCAGCAGCTATTTTAATAATGAACAAAAGGCTGCCACAGACTGTCCTGGTCATCTGTCTGCTGGTATTATCACTTTTTGCAGTAACAACAGCTAACTCCAAAGAAAGCAGCCAAGGCGGAAAATTGATATACCAAAAAGAGACTGCTTACAATAATATCAGGGTAGAGGACTACTACAACCGTCGATACCTCTTGTTTAATGATACCGAACAGAGTGTTACCGATAAAAATCAGCCAAATGTACATATTTGGCCATATACCGAGCTGATGGATAATGCCGCCGGGTACTACCGGCCAGATGCCACTGATATGCTGGTTATCGGAATAGGAGGCGGTACGGTTATCAACAGTATGCTGACGAAAAACCCCGATCTCTTTGTTGACGCTGTTGACATCGACGCTGAGGTTATTAAAGTGGCATATGAATACTTTAACATGCCTGACAGTCCCAAGCTCCAGGCAACAGCCGGTGATGGCAGAGTCTTCCTGAGAGATAAAAAGAACCGGTATGATGTAATTATGGTTGATGCATATAACCGCACTAGCATTCCCTCACACCTGACCACCAGAGAATTTTTTACTGAGATGGCAAGCGCTTTGAACCCCGGTGGTATCATAATCTTTAATATTGTCAGCAGCATTGAAGGCGATTATAGCACGTTCTTTAAGAGCTTATTGCTTACTTCGCAACAGGTCTTCCCTGAATACCGTCTATTTCAGGCAGAAACAGAAGACCCGTCTGATTTGGATAATTTAATCCTGATTGCCTCAAGGGATAAACTGGGTACGCCAGACCGACTTGCAAACCGGCCCGAATACAAGGGAAATATCGATCTCAGTAAAGCCATAGTGCTGACAGATGATTATGCTCCTGTAGACACTCTGGCATTAAAAATTATGTCACTTTACTAAACATGTACCAGTGAGGTTGAAAATGACAGGCATTTGGCCAAAAATAAAAAAAATAAAATTAAAGTCACGTACCAAGCTACTAATGGCATTAGTACTATGCATCACGGTTATTCCCTGGTTTTCATTTGAGGCTCTTGAATACATAGAGCAGCCCGGATTTTGCAGCAAGTGCCATTCTATGACTCCCCATTTCAGTTCATGGGCTAAGTCAGGCCACAGTCAGGTCAATTGCTACAATTGTCATGGAGACACGAAACTGAAGCTGCAGATGGATGATGCCGCTAAGGTTGGAGAGAAATATACTCTTTCCAGGGATATACTCACAACCAACAAGGCAGTCAAAGTTTTTGGTAAAATCATTGACTGGATGTCTGGGTATGCTGAGGTTATTTCCGATTATACAGACAAAAAAAATAAGCAGCTAACGTTTCTTTTTGACATGTATACAGATACTTCTGACGATGTCAACAAACAGCGTTCCTGGAATAGCTGTGTCAATTGCCACGAGGGTTTCCTTTTTTCTCGTACGGGAAATGACCATTACGGCCATTTTAAGCACACTGGAAGTGGAGTGATTACCTGCCGGCAGTGTCACGGAAACCTGGTGCATGAACAGAAGGCTGAGATTAGCAGGGAAGCATGTCTTAACTGCCATGACAAAGAAATTCCCAAACCTCCGTCACACGTCCCGGATTCTTTTAAATTAAGTCACGGCAAGGATTACCTGACAGAAAAGAATTGCAGCCTGTGTCATGTTCAGGGTATTCAGGAACCCATTTGTCAGGATTGTCACAAATTAGCGATGCCACATCCGGAAAACTACCGGGAAGGCCATATACCCGCCATAGCAGAGACCGGGGTGAGAACATGTTTTAACTGTCATCAGGAGGATTTTGATGAGCAACCGTCAGAATCGGCACAACCGTCCGCTTCCAACCCTTTGGACAGAGCATCGTGCAGTGTTTGTCACGGGGTCAAGATGCCCCATACAGGTGATGTGTTAAAAGAGCATACAGGGCTGGCAAAAAGGTCCGGGCTGAAGAGTTGTTCATACTGCCATCAAACATCTCCGGGGCAAAAAGACATGGCTGTAGCCTGTACAGACTGCCACGGGATGGAAGTTCCGCATCCACAGGGCTTTCAATATAAGCATAAGGAGGTGGTTGCGGCAAAAGGTCAGGGTGTGTGCAGCTACTGTCACTCTCCAAAGAACCCGATTAATCCGGGAGCGCCATGGGCAAGTCCGAAATTCTGTCTGGACTGCCATATGAAGAATAAGCCTCATGACCCCGGCTTTAAAGCTGAACACCAGTTGGGGTTCTATGACCGCAACAGGTGCAGTACATGTCATCCGACGGAGAATCACTGTTATGAATGTCATTTTGGGGAGTGATGAAAGTTATAAAATATAGAAGAAGTTCAGAAAAACATGGAGATTAAATAAATTACTACACATTGTAGAAATAATTGGTTTTAGAAGAAGGAAAATGTCGAAAGATGTCGAAATGGTGTTATGTAAAAGACATGGCAGAGACAAAATGGCAACAAATATTAGTTAGCGTATATTGCTGCAAAGCTTAGAAAAACGCGGTTGTGTCTGAGGTAGTGAACTATTGAACAATTAGTTTATTTAGGAGTGATAATAGTTGTCTGATTTATCGGTAAAACAGCAGAAAAAAACATCTGTTCCGATTCTGGTTATAATTTTGGTTTTGCTGGCAGCTAATATAGTGATGGGATTTCTTACTGTTAAAAAGTATATTGCCAAGGAACCCACTGTTGACCCTCAAGTAGTACAACTCAAAAGCTATTTGGAAAAAGTCAATGCTAACCCCACTGACCTAAACAGCAGGTTACAGTTGGCTTATACCCTGCAAATGATGAATAAGTATGACGAGGCTAAAGAGCAGTACATGGAGGTTCTCAAAATTGAAGAAGGCAACCTGGCAGCCAACTATAACCTTGGGGTCATGGCCCAAAAGGAAGAAAAGTTTTCCGAGGCTGAGGAGTATTACCAAAAGGTTTTAAAATTAAAAGCTAATCATGTTATTGCTGCCATCGGTCTTGGGGAAACTTACCTGACTCAGGGGAAATATGATGATGCTATCATAACTGCCGACAAGGTTTTGGAATTGGAACCTGGCAAGACCGATTTACACCTGCTTAAAGCCAGGGCTTATGAACAAAAGGGAGATCCCGAAAAGGCGGCAGAACAGTACAATAGGGTTCTTGAATACATACCTGATGATCCGGAAGCAGTTGAGGGACTGGAACGACTGAAGTAGGAAATTTGAAAGGAGTTTAAGATGAAGGGGAAACACAAGGCTAATATAATTATCGCAGTATTGACAGTGACCCTTGCCATGATGGCATATATATACATTAGTATTCCGGAATTCGGGGGTGGCGGCATTGTATCCGCCCAGAAAAAGAAAGTCGGTAAAATAGAATTTCTATTCGCGGTTTACGGACCGGGGAGGGGTATCCTTCCCAGCCTGAACAAACCAATGTCGGTGGCATCTGACAACGAAAACAATATTTACGTGTCTGACAGTGGGAATAACAGGGTAGTTGTTTTCAACCGTAAGGGCGAGTTTATGTTTGAATTCGGTTCCCGGGGGGTAGCTCACCCGAGGGCAGGCGAACAAGCTGACTGGAGTCCCGGGAAGTTTAATTATCCTTATGGAATTGATATCGATGAAGCAACAGGAAACATATTTGTGGCTGACCTCGTTAACAAGAGGATACAGATATTTGATAATCAGGGTAAGTTTCTCGACTGGTTCCCCAAAGAGCCTTATGGCGGTTTTGCTGATGACATCTTCCCACTGGCCATGGATATCAGGAATGGAAAGGTATATGTAGCCAACCCGTTCAATATAGTAGTTTTCACCACTAAGGGCGAGTTTGTCAAGGACTTTGGTATGCCCGGAGACGGAGATGGCCAGTTTGACCGTCCTAACGGCATCGCCGCCGGGGAAGATGGGACCATTTATGTCGCTGATTCTAACAATTTGAGACTACAGGCCATAGACCCTGACGGAAAAGTAAAATGGGTGTATGGCAAGGTTATCAATGCCTTTGACAATTTCAACAGAAAGCCCCAGGAGTTTGAGCTGCCGCGTAATATTGCGGTAGGGCCTGATGGCAACATCTATGTGATTGACAGCTTCGATTTCAATATCAAAGTACTCTCCTCTAAAGGAAAGTTACTGGCTGAAATGGGCCAGCGCGGTGTTGATGACGGGACCTTTAATTTCCCCAATGGGATAGCGGTCACCGGGGATAAAATCATCTATGTGGCAGATAAGGGCAATGATAGGGTACAGGCTGTCAGATTGACTGATTTTGTTATCGAAGATGAAAAAAAGGAATAAAATTTTATATTTTAAATATTACCTGAAAATCAGGTAGCATCATTTTGAGAAAGGAGGTGAAAAAGATGCGAAAAATTACTTTAGTTGCTGTAATGGCTGTTTGCATGGTTTTATTGACAGCAGGAGCCGCCCTGGCTGCTCACGGCGACAGTGGTGACCGTACCGGTTACGCTGAAGCAGGTGGATGTAGCGGGTGCCACCCTACCGGTGTTGACAAGCACACCTTTGGACCGCACGGCGGGTATACCTCCACCAGTAACAAGTGCCAGTTGTGCCATGAGGTTCACGATGCCGGCAGTGCACGCTTATTGCCTGGTCAGACAGTTACAGATGCCTGCCAGCATTGCCACGACATTACCGGAACTGATACAGCTCCGTATTATGCCAGTGATCTTCCGAGTCCGGCTTACGGTTCAGATGTTAAGGCAGCCCACAGGGTATTTGGTACTATAGAAGGCACTGTATTCAATGATGTTTACGGTTCTACCACAATCCCTGGCGGTGATGCCACCAGCGGTGGTGACAGTGAACTTGATGTAACCGGTCAGGGCGCCCTTTCCGGGACTGACTTCACCTGTAACAGCTGCCATACACCTCATGCGATTGCCGGCAATACTGTTGGTATTTACCTTGGCGAGTCTCATGTCAAAGCCACTACAAAAGATTTACAGGCTACGGAGTTGAAGCTTTACCTCACTAACCGGATCCTCAAGAGAACCGTTAACGGTGTCGATACCGGCGGTACATACGGTACCGAATGGTGTGCCGGTTGTCATCAAGGTCGTGATAACATGGGTGATGCCTTTAACCACCCGGTTGACGAGTCCGGTCTTGGCTATGATATGTTAGGCGCTGCTTTACCTGCCGGTGCAACCTGGCTTAACAGTTCAGATGAGGCAACGGTTGTTGACAAAGCTTATCTGTTTGTTGATACCGCAGGTCTGAATGGAATTGCTGACCTTGATGTAGATCCACGGACCAATATGTGGTATGCAATGGAAGGTACAGACCCGGTAAATGGTGATGCTGTCCGTCCTGACGGATTTGTTCCGTTCGCTGATTATGACGACGGCCTCGGTCCTAGCTGTCAGCAGTGCCATGCCAGTCCGCGTAACGTGGATGGGGCCTTCTGGGCAGGTTTAGACACAGCAGGTGATGGCGCTCCATCAAGAGGTACTTTCCCACACTTAAGTACCAACACAGCTCTGCTGGTGGAATCAGGTGATGACTTCTGCACCAACTGCCATAACTTGAACTTACCATAAGAATAACGACTTAAGAAGATTATTTTTAGAAACCAACTTAATAAAATCAAAACTGCAACCTGGAGGTTGCAGTTTTGATTTCCAAAACAAACATGGGAGTTATATCCTTTTAAACAAACATGTAATCCGGAAGAGAGTGAAAAAAGTGCGTAAGATTATTTTAGCTGCTGTCCTGATATTATTTACAGTGATACTGCCTTCAGAGGCCGCTTATGCGGCTCATTCTGACATTGGTGATCGTACCGGCTGGGATGACCTCTACGAGGCCGATGGTTGTGACGACTGCCATGGCGGAACTGCTGCCAATAACTCAGGCTTGCACGGTAGATATACAGCCTCCAGCAGCAACTGCCAGATATGCCACCAGGTCCATAATGCCGGTAATGCGCGGTTGCTGCCGGCGCAGACAGTAACTGAGGTCTGCCAGTTCTGCCATGATATTACCGGAACCAATCTGGCGCCGTACTTTACCAGCGACCTTCCGGACCCTGCCTATGGAAATGATGTTCAGGCCTCTCACCGGGTTTTTGGAGCTTTAAACGGCTTCAATTATAATTCAGAATATGGTTCCCCAACAATTCCCGGCGGTGATGCGGCTACCGGCGGAGACGCCCCGCTAAATACCGCCAGTCAGGGCAAACTATCAGGCACGGACTTTACCTGTGGCAGCTGCCATTCACCACATGGAATTAATGATAATACTGTAGATATTTACCTCGGTGAGTCTGCTGTCAAGGAGACCGAAAATGGCTTAAGCTCAGGACAGAGAAGAATCCACCTGACTAACAGGCTCCTTAAGAGAGAGATAAACGGGGTCGACACCGGCGGAACTTTTAGTGCCGCATGGTGTGCCGGATGTCATCAGGGGCGGATTAATAAGATGACAGTGAGTGACGGAGTATATTCTTATGACCATCCGGTTAATGGGACAGGGATGGCCTATGATCTGCTTGGTATTGGCAGGAATAACGCTTCTGAGTGGATTAATGGTTCAAGTTCTGCAGAAGTGATTAATAAAGAAAATGTGTTTATTGACAGCAATCCCGCCCCGGCAGGAAACGCCGATCTCAGCTTCGACCCGCGGAGCAACAAGTGGTATGTGATGAATGACACTGACCCGATGACCGGTGAAACGCGTCCTGATGGCAGTGTTCCTTATGATGCCGAAAATGGACCTGTTTGCCAGCAGTGCCATGCCAACCCGCGTGATGTCGATACGGCATTTTGGGCAGGATTTGATATAAAAGGAGCCGGTTATCCATCCAGAGGTACTTTTCCACACTTGAGTACCAACAGCGCATTGCTGACTGAGCAAAACGGTGATGACTTCTGCACCAACTGCCACAACCCAAATAATTTCAGGATTTAAGCACAAACTGCAACCATAAGGATGCAGTTTTCTAGGTATCATCACTTATCTGCAACTGGAATTGGAATAACCGGCATTCCTGCGATATATTGCAACCTCAGGGATGTGTAAAGCTTCCCTGAAGGAACAAACCATTAAATTGAAGGGTGATTTGGCGGCGTGGATTCCTCATCAACGGATATCATCTTGCCTGTTTTTATACCATACACTTGCCATTTATCACCTTTTTTACGCAAATCAAAAGTTAATGTCACCTGATATTTTTCCGTTTTTACCTTTGTAATAATTATTGATTGATTGTTAACTTCGTCAACATGAGGGTCAGGCTCAAATGTCCAGGTTTTGATTTTACCGATAGGCTGCTGCTGTTGGGAGAGTTTTTCTTTAAATTTTTCACGATCTTGGGGCCAGGAACTGTAAACACTATATGTTACCGTCTCTTTTAGTTTCTCATAATCAAGGTCCCTGAGCCCTTCGAGGTATGTGTTAACTACCTGTTTTTGAATCGCTGCATCGGGTTTTTTAGGACCCGCAAACGGTAAACTACTACAACCGGTAAAAATTGAAGACAGAATAAGTACAAGTATCACTGATAATATTCTTGACACCATTTTAATTTATGCCTCCCTCATGATGTGTTGAATATATTATATGATTATATTCGACAAAAAACAATATCCATTTGGGCATAGCAGTGGCAGACAGGAATTATGGTTCAGAATGAAGCCGAAAAAATGTATATGTAAACATATATTTAAGTAATATTATATTGAAATGTTTTTTTATCGAAGGAGGTTGTACATATGGGATGGCTTGACCAGCAGGTTTCCAGGAGGCTGGTGATGCTGCTGAACTTACCGAAATCTGTTCCCCTGGTATGGAATCTTGTCTGGGATAAGAGGGTCAAATGGACAGCCAAGCTGGTCTTCCCGGGAGCGGCCCTAGCATATTTCCTGCTGCCCTATGACCTGATTCCTGACTGGATTCCTCTCCTGGGACAGCTTGATGACCTGACAGTGATGTTCTTATTAATGGAACGTTTTATTTCTATGATTCCGGATTATATAGTAAATCAGTATTAATAAAATTTACAATTTTATCTTTAGGGAAGGAGTTTGGCAGCTCCCGTTGAACTATATGCCAGGAAAGCAGTAGAGGAGGGAGTTTTAGTTGCTGCCAGAAGATCTTTTATTAGTCTCCAGGGGAATCAAAAAAGCTGACCTGGTCCTGAAGAATGCCCGGGTGGTAAATGTTTTTTCCGGCGAGATTGTCAAAACCGGTATTGCAATTCATCATGGATATATTGCCGGGCTGGGAGATTACCGGGGAAATAGTGAGTATGACCTGGCCGGCAGTTATGTGACTCCCGGTTTTATTGACGGGCATATACATATTGAGAGTTCTATGCTGCTGCCACACAACTTTGCCAGGGCGGTAGTAGTCTGGGGAACCACTACAGTTGTCGCTGACCCTCATGAGATAACCAATGTCCTGGGAACAGACGGGCTCAAACTAATGCGGGCCAGCGCAAAGCTTGGTCCGATTAATGTGGAAATGATGATACCTTCATGTGTTCCGGCAACTGATATGGAGACATCGGGGGCAAGGCTTGAGGCAGCTGAGATCAAAGAACTGTTCCGCCAGGGAGGTTTCTGCGGCCTTGCTGAAGTGATGAACTTCCCCGGGGTTATTAACGGTGTCCCTGAGGTTATGGATAAACTGAGGAGCGCTTCGGGCGCAATTATTGATGGGCACTCACCAGGCCTGACCGGCAGGGATCTGAACACATATATTGCTGCCGGAATTAGGTCTGATCATGAATGTGTCTCAGCTGCTGAAGCAGTGGAAAAACTGGGCTTAGGTATGTATATCATGATCAGGGAGGGGTCTACGGCAAAAAATATGGCTGCACTGCTCCCGGCTGTGAACACATTCAATTGTGCAAGGTTCATGCTGGTAACTGACGACGCCCATGCTGAGGATCTGCTTCACGGTCACATCAACCTATTACTGAAAAAGGCCGTGGCAGCGGGGGTTGATCCGGTTACAGCGATAAAGATGGTTACTCTGAACCCGGCAGAATATTTCCGGATGAAAAACAAGGGAGCTGTTGCTCCGGGATATCGGGCAGACCTGGTGGTACTTGACAGCCTAACGGATTTTCACCCTCTGATGGTGTTCAAGGACGGCCAGCTAACTGCTGAAAACGGCCAACCGGCATCGCCCTGGCCAGGGGTTAATTTTCCGGTGATGACAGCCATGGATGTTAAATTGAAGGAAAATCCTTTTGTAATCTGCGCCGAAGGTAATCAGGCAAGGGTTATTGGCCTGGTCCCGGGGCAACTCTTTACCAGGTCATTGACTGTGAGTCCCAGGATAGTTGACGGATATGCCGTGCCTGACACTGCAAATGATATTTTAAAGATTGCTGTCATTGAAAGACACCAGGGCTCCGGTAATGTAGGGCTGGGCTTTGTACGGGGTTTGGGACTGCAAAGGGGAGCGCTGGCCTCATCAGTGGCCCATGACAGCCACAATATTATTGTTGTTGGCTGCAGTGATGCCGACATGGAAGCGGCTGCCAGGGAAGTTATCAACTTCGGCGGCGGTATGGCTGTTGCTTCGGGAGGCAGGATTAGAGCAGGATTACCCCTGCCTGTTGCCGGGTTAATGACAGACAGTGATGCCTCCGAAGTATCACTGAAAATTTCCGAGTTGAAAAAAGCTGCCGGTGAACTGGGATGCAGGGTGGATGAACCTTTTATGGCGATGTCCTTCCTGGCGCTGCCGGTTATTCCGGAGTTGAAAATAACCGATAAAGGGCTTGTTGATGTCAATGAATTTGACTTTGTATCTCTGTTTGTCTAAGACCATCCGTAGCAAACGTTTATCTTTTTCTTTAAAGGGAATGATAAAAGTAAAAGATAAATACGGAGGGTTGTGTTATGGAAATATTCTTAAGGTCCCGGGTTCCCTGGGAGGCTGGACCTAACCTCAAAGAAATGACCGATGAGGTTGGGGTTGATATGGACAGTTTTGTTGAAGCAATCGGAGCTAACCGGACCGATGTGGAAATGGCATCTGAGTTCGGGGTTAGTGAAAAAACGATAGAGACGCTAAAGGAACATTTCTACAGTAAGGGACTTGGCACCACTGTAGGCCAGGATTAGGGCAGCCTTAGGCTGCCCTAATCTGTATTCTGGACCCAGCCCCAGCTTTCGACCGGTTCATCTTTGACTTTATCGTCCTGCTCTTGTCTCATTTTATGTTCCTGAAGTTTTTCACTGTCATCAGAAGCTTTCGAGGGAGTTTTCAATGTATTGTTATCTATCCAGTCTTTGTTCTTTCTATCACCTGTCACTATAAATTTCACCTCCGTTTCCTTTCCGCTTGCCTTAAGTAATATTATGTGTCACGAATAATCCGCTATGCAGATACAGAGGATAATCAGGGGGAACGGTGAATATATAAGATAAAATAGGTTTGAGTAAAGGTGAAGTGATATGTTGAAATGGATTTTGGTTTTTATGCTGATTCCGGCAGCCGAAATATTTATCTACATTCAACTGGGCAAATATGTGGGAATGCCGGCGGTTGTGCTGCTTATTCTGGCCACCGGGGCTGCCGGCGTGATCCTGAGCAGGCAGCAGGGATTCTATATCATCCAAAGGTTTCGGGAGAATCTGCAGTCAGGGGTTGTCCCGGGGAATCAGCTGGTTGACGGTCTGCTTGTCCTGGTGGGATCAATTCTGCTGCTGGCCCCCGGGCTCCTGACAGACCTGACGGGATTTATATTCCTACTGCCATTGACACGTGTTTATGTCAGAGAATTCATTAAAAAAAGGCTTCGCAGATGGATTGATGAGGGGAAAGTCATTATTTATTAAATGTAGCGCTTGGACACTTGTTGTGATATAATATTCAAAATAAATGAGGGGTATAAAAAAACGAAGGGGGAGTCGGTATGGCGGCGATAAGAATTGCACAAGAAGGACTCACATTTGATGATGTGTTATTGGTACCTGCCAAATCAGAGGTTATTCCAAAAGAAGTTGACACAACGACCTATTTGACCAAGAAAATTAAGCTTAATATACCCTTAATGAGCGCCGGTATGGATACAGTTACCGAATCAAGGCTGGCAGTTGCTATTGCCCGCGAGGGCGGCATAGGGATAATACATAAGAATATGAGTATTGATAAACAGGCTATGGAAGTAGACCGGGTGAAACGTTCAGAACATGGTGTTATAACTGATCCAATCTTCCTGTCACCTGATCATCCTGTCAGTGATGCTCTGGAAATAATGTCAAGGTACAGGATATCAGGAGTACCTATTACAGTTGATAATATTCTGGTTGGTATCCTGACAAACCGTGATTTGAGATTTGAAACTGATTATACCAAAACTATCAAGGAAGTAATGACAAAAGATCACTTGATTACCGCACCTGTGGGGACAACCCTTGAAGAAGCCAAGAATATCTTATGGCATCATAAAGTTGAAAAGCTGCCCATTGTTGATGACAAAAATCACCTGTTGGGTTTGATCACGATAAAAGATATTGAAAAGGCCAGGATTTATCCAAATTCGGCGAAAGACAGCAATGGAAGGCTGGTAGTAGGAGCTGCTGTCGGAGTATCCAAAGATATGATGGAACGCACTGCAGCCCTAGTTAGTTCGAAGGTTGACGCAATATGTGTGGATACAGCCCACGGTCACTCCAGAGGAGTACTTGATGCGGTATATACCATTAAGTCAAAGTACCCGGAAATCGATATAATTGCAGGAAATGTTGCTACTGCAGAGGCCACCAGAGACTTGATTGCGGCTGGCGCTGACTGTGTCAAGGTCGGCATAGGTCCGGGTTCTATATGTACAACCCGTGTAGTGGCAGGAATCGGAGTTCCTCAGGTAACTGCAATCGCTGACTGTGCCGAGGAAGCAGGCAAGACGGGTACACCTATCATTGGTGATGGCGGGATAAAATACTCCGGAGATATTACCAAGGCTGTTGCTGCCGGAGCGGATGTTGTCATGATCGGCAGCCTTTTTGCCGGAACTGAGGAGAGCCCGGGGGAACTGGAAATTTACCAGGGACGCAGTTTTAAGGTATATCGCGGCATGGGCTCAATGGGCGCCATGAAAGAAGGCAGTAAAGACCGTTATTTCCAGGAAAACGAGCAGAAATTAGTTCCCGAAGGGATTGAGGGACGGGTGCCTTTCAAAGGCTCCCTTTCGGAAACAGTGTACCAGCTGGTTGGCGGTCTCAAAGCGGGTATGGGATACTGTGGCACTGCCAGCATCAATGATTTGAAGACAAAGTCGGCATTTATCAGGATCACAAATGCCGGTCTGCGTGAGAGTCACCCACATGATGTTACAATTACCAAAGAAGCGCCCAATTACAGTGTTTAAGCCGTTGCAGCGCTTAAACTAATGCTAAAATAAATATTGGAAATAATATTGAAAAAGTGTTATAATAGTTCATGCGAGATGCCAAATTGGGGGTGTACTTCAAATGATTGACAGGGATACACTGCGGATGGTATTGGACCAGTACCTGTCAGGCCGGGTTACAAGAGAAGAGATATCCGACTGGGCATATAATATGATCAATGAACAGGGTGAAACAAGTGATCAATTGGTGAACGAGGTTCTCTTTAATTTGGTCAGCTTTCATGATGTTGGCATGATATTTGAACAGTACCGTCCTAGCCGGGAGAAATTGGAATACTTTATTAACTGGCTTGAAGATGACGGAGAATGCGGCTGGGATCAGTATACTGCTATGTTTGATCCCGGTAAGCTGATGTAGTAGTTACACATCCCACTAACCAAAAGGTTAGTGGTTTATTTTTCTATATAGCTGATTGTTATGAGGAGAGGTGTCGTCAATTGTTTGGGTCGATAGAAGATGTTAAAGAGAGACTGACCAAACAGAATTATCTAATTAATTACAGGGCAGCCACCGCTGTATTTTTAGCAGTTAAGCTGCAAAAACCACTTCTTATCGAAGGCCCTGCAGGTGTTGGGAAAACAGAACTGGCCAAAGCCGCAGCCGGCGCACTGGATACCGGCCTTATCAGGCTCCAGTGCTATGAAGGGTTAGATGAATCAAAGGCGCTTTTTGAATGGAATTACCAGAAACAACTGCTTCGCATCCAGGCAAACCACCTTACCGAAAAGACTTGGGAAGAAACCAAGGCCAATATTTTTTCGGAAGAATTTTTCCTTGCCAGACCGCTGCTGCAGGCGTTAAAGGCAGAAAATACCGTTGTCTTACTGGTTGACGAACTGGACAAGAGTGACGAGGAGTTTGAAAGTTTTCTATTAGAGGCGCTCTCTGATTATCAGGTATCCATTCCGGAGCTGGGTACAGTTAAAGCAAGGTCTATCCCTATTGTTGTATTGACCAGCAACAACTACCGGGAGTTCAGTGATGCCCTGAAAAGACGGTGTATCCATTTATATATTGATTACCCTTCTCTGGAGCGTGAACTGGCTATAGTGAGAATAAAAGTGCCGGAAATAAATGGCATTCTGGCTGAGAAAATCGTGGAATTCGTACAGTCACTGAGGAAGATGGTCCTCAAAAAGTCTCCCAGCATTTCCGAAACCCTTGACTGGGCACGGACCTTGGTCTTGCTGGGGGCGGACTCTTTAAATGAGGAACTTGTTATGAATACAGTCAATATTCTTTTGAAATACCAGCAGGATATTAAAAAGGTTGAAGAACGAATAAGCGGTCTTCTGCCGGAATAAAGCCGGGTGAAACAAATTGGATAAAGCTATTCTTCAGTTTGCCGTACTCCTGAGAAAGGCCGGGATAAGGGTCTCGCATGCAGAGGTTACCGAAGCCTTGAAGGCAATTACCCTAACCGGAATTGACAGGGTTAATTTTTTTAATGCCATTTCGGCAACAATGATAAAAGTGCAGACAGATATGCGCATATTTGAAAAGATATTTGAATATTACTTCAACCCTGAATTTATGAGTGCCCGCCATGATAACTGCAGCAGGTTTGGCCCGTTGGTTCCAGCTAATCCGAAAACCACCTGTCAGGGAAACGACATTGTTCCGGGAATGAGCAAAGGGAGAACCACCGGATTTGGACAGGGCAGGGGACTGGCTTCCGCGGCAGTTGATAACTTCATCCAGGTCATTCAGGCAGGTGTCCCTGAAGAAATGTCCGCATTGGTTAAAAAGGGGGTTGCAGGCCTCGGCAGGCTGGAAGAAGACGACCTGGAGGACATGAAAAATGCCATCAGACAGGTTAAAGTATTTCTGGAATGGAACATGGGCATATATAAACTGGAAAATACAGCGAGTGAACTGGATGAAAAAACCTGGTTGGTTTGGCAGGAACGCTTAAAAAACCTTGAAGATATGCTTTACCTGGAGCTGGAAAAAAAATTAATCATTGAACTTGGCTCAGATGCGCTGGAAACAGTTTTAATCAGAGAAAATATTAATCAGCTGGATTTTTACAGACTTTCTTCCCAACAGACAGCAGAAATAAGAAAAAAAATAAGTAAAATAGCGCATAAATTAGCCTCAAGAGTGTCGTTTCGACAAAAACGGTCAAAAAGGGGACGGATTGACCTGGCCGGGACTATCAGAAGATCAATGTCATATGGAGGTGTACCAATAAAGCCTGCCTATCGCGACCACTATCCTACAAGGCCGGAATTTGTTGTCCTCTTTGACCTGTCAGGTTCAGTGAAAATATTCAGTGAGTTTATCCTCCAGCTTGTCTATTCCATTCAGAGCAGGTATCTTCATGTGAGGTCATTTGTTTTTGTGGATACTCCTGACGAAGTAACCGGATATTTTCAGAACAGAGAAATTGAAGATGGGATTAAAGACATCTATAATCTGGCCAGATTCTCCAAAACAGCATTCTCTGATTATGGCCAGATGTTTATTGATTTTAATGAGAAGTATCTTGAGATTCTTAATAAAAAGACTACTCTGGTTATTATCGGGGATGCCCGCAACAATTATCACAGGGATCATGCAGACTGCTTCCGGAATATGTGTCAGGAAGTCAGAAAAACTATCTGGCTGAACCCGGAACCTGTTGAAAGCTGGGACAAGGAAGACAGCCTGATATCACTTTACGGAGGATTGTGTGACCAGGTATTCGAATGCCGGAATTTGGAGCAATTAGACAGGGTAGCCAGAAAAATTATATAATGTGAAATATTTTTCGAGTCTATCGACACATTACGACACAACAATTGGAAATCTTCTGGTATAATTTTATATGTAAAGCGATAAAATTTAATATGAGTATCGAAATGGCAAAACCAGTGAAAACTGGGGGCGCAAAACTGCGGGTCTAAAGCTACAAAAGCTATGACAGCCGGGTTACCGAAGTGCTGCTTCACCTTTGGTCCGGTATCTGATGATCGATACCGGTTAATTTATGTTTTGATAGGTGGCGGCAAAGGGGAAGGAGGAGTCCTTAGTGGATCTTGTGCAGGAGATCGAAAAAATGCAGCGGGAACTCAATACCTTGGCGGAAGAAAAAAACAACATTTTAAGTGACCCCGAAATTTATCAGCAGAGTTGCATTATTGACAATATGATCGTGCAATTCATGAAACTTGGTGATTCCAAGGGATAGGCCAATCAGGCCTATTTTTTTTTGCAAAATCAACAGAAGTTTTATTATAAACATATTGACTATTAGCTAATCATAATCTATACTTGGAAATGAGAATACTTCTCAGTGGAAAATACTTCTCAGTGAAAAATGCTTCTCAGTAAAAAGTAATTATCAGTAGAAAACATCATATTAAAAAATGGGGGGAACGGAGTATGAACCTGGATAAATGTAAAAAGGGACATAAGGTAAGAATTACCGGTATCGGCAATAGTGATATCAGAGCACAGGCAATCAGGTTCGGGATTTCTGAAGGGGAGATCGTTTGTTGTGCTGAAGTTGTGCCTGCAGGTCCGGTTGTGGTGCAGAAGAACAACCAGGAAATTGCCATCGGCAGGAGGCTGGCACGACAGATTGCAGTGGAACTTATCAGTTGACATATTATGTGACAGCAAAGGAGATTTGAAATATTATGCATTGTCATGATAGCGGTGTTAAAATTAATATTCCGCCAGATTCAAGAAAAATCGTTTTAGCCGGTAATCCCAATGTTGGTAAATCAGTATTTTTCAATGCTCTGACAGGATTATATGTTGATGTATCCAACTACCCTGGCACAACTCTTGAGATTTCCCACGGAAGATACGGAAATGATGTTATCATTGACACTCCTGGAGTTTATGGCATCTCATCATTTAATGATGAGGAAAGAATTGCCCGGGATATTATCCTTGAGGCTGATGTTGTAATCGATATCGTAGATGCAGTCCACCTGGAACGGGATCTTTTCCTGACCCAACAGATAATAGATACAGGTGTCCCAGTGGTAGTTGCCCTGAATATGCTTGACGAAGCAGAGAAACAGGGAAGAAAGATTGATACTGATCTTTTGGAAGACCTGCTGGGTGTTCCCGTTATCCAAACCGTAGCTGTAAAGCAAATGGGCATGGATGAGCTCAAAGGGAAAATATGCAGCGCCCGCTCAGGCCATATTGACATCGGGCTTCATAGCAAGTTACATGAACTCCATGACCGGGTTGCCAACCAGGGAGAGGCTCTTCTGATACTGGAGGGAGATTCCGTAGTAGCAGAACGGCATGGAATTGCCCCGGGTTCTGAAAGGGAGGAAATTTACCTTAACAGAAGGGCCAGGGTAAATGATATAGTGGGACATGTTGTCTCAGAAGGCTGCAATAATTCGGGAATTGGTACAATCTTGGGCAGAATGATGATTAAGCCTGTTACCGGAATACCGATTCTGGCATTTTGTCTGTATTTAATGTATAAATTTATTGGTGTTTTTATTGCCGGTGATATTGTCGGCTTTACCGAAGAAACCCTGATGCAGGGTAAATACGAACCTTTTATCAGATCCTTGGTTGGACAGTATTTCAATGAAAGTTCTGTACTGGGTACAATTCTTATTGGTGAATTTGGTGTTTTGACAATGACCGTAACATATATACTCGGACTCCTGTTACCCCTTGTTTTTGGATTTTATCTGGTACTTTCTGCATTTGAAGATTCCGGTTACCTTCCCAGAATAGCTGCCCTTACAGACCGGGCTCTATCTGGAATCGGATTGAACGGGCGGGCTGTAATTCCCATCATTCTCGGTTTTGGATGTGTTACCCTGGCTACTATTGTAACCAGAGTTCTGGGTTCGGAAAGAGAGCGGCGGATTGCTGTGTTTCTGCTGGCGCTGGCTATCCCGTGTTCAGCTCAGCTAGCAGTTATTGCGGGTTTGATTAGTTCCTTAGACGGGGTGTTGGTTGCCCTCTATGTTATTTCCATCCTGACTGTGCTTATTGTTACAGGTACACTGCTTAACAGGTTTTTACCGGGTGAGTCGACAGACCTTTTGATTGACCTGCCGCCATTAAGGATGCCCAGGATTGAGAATGTACTCAAGAAAACAGTTACAAAATCATATCACTTTGTCTTGGAGGCAACACCGCTCTTTGCAGGAGGCGCTCTCCTGATAGGAATCCTGCAGGTAACGGGTTTGCTGGAAATGCTGCAGAGACTGCTGCAGCCGGTTACTGTTGGCTGGCTGGGGATGCCGAAGGAATCGGCAACTATTTTTATTATGGGTTTTGTCAGGCGTGATTTTGGCGCAGCGGGGCTGTACAACCTGGGTCTGAATGAATTTCAGACTGTAATCGGCCTGGTCACAATTACCCTTTTTGTGCCCTGTATAGCCTCAACTCTGATTATATTTAAAGAACGCAGCCGGCGGGAAGGATTTATTATGTGGTCCGGTGTTTTATTCCTGGCCTTCATCATCGGTGGTTCCCTAAATCAGGTTTACCAGGTCACCGGGTCTGTATATGCTGTAATTATCGGCTTGGTTTTAGTCCTGGTGGCTGTTCTGCTGCTCACGAAAATTTTTGTCAGAAAACCAAAATTAACATCAGAAGGAATAAACTATGGGCGATAAAACTAAAGGTAACAATAAAGAGAGCAAAAACAAAAAGGCTGACGACGCAATCGAATGCCCAACATGTGGGAATAAAATCAGCGCCCCCAAAAGCCTGAAATGTCCCAGGTGTTTTTCATCTATCGTCAAGCTGGGGTGTGGGGGAAACTGCAGCGGGTGTGCAGATAAATGTTAAATTATTGCAAAACTGCGCTATTTAAAATATAATTAGGTTGAGGTGTGATTGTATGGAGTTCTCACTTGAGACCTTAAAACAAAAGCTGTGTGACCGGGAATATAAATTAACCCCTCAAAGAAGGATTATAATGGAGGCCTTTACCAGAAGTCTCGAAAAGCACCTGAGCGCTGAAGATATCTATGGAATGGTTAAACAAAACAATCCGGAGATAGGACTGGCCACGGTCTATCGTACCCTGGACCTCTTTGCGGAACTTGATATCCTTCAAAAAATGGATTTTGGCGACGGTCGCAGCAGATACGAATTCTGCACCTCTGAAGTTCATCACCACCACCACCTGATATGTCTCTCGTGTGGGAAAGTAATGGAGTTTGGAGACGACCTGCTGGAATCATTGGAATCAGCTATTGAGAAAAAAAGCAGGTTCAGGATTGTGGACCACCAGCTTAAATTTTATGGTTACTGTGAAAAGTGTACTGCCTCTAAATGAGAGGCAGTAAGCTTGTTGACATACCCCATATTTTTTGATAATAAAAATGTAACATGAACAGGGGTAGATGAATTCCTCGGGCGGGGCCCCCAATCCGTTACCGAACCCCGGCCTTTCAGAAAGCCGGGGCTTCGACGGATCGGGGGGACCCCCAGACATCTCCGCCGGCAACCGCTCCCGCTTTGCGGTCGTGGGCCGGACGGACGACAGACTCCGCCCTACGGAACACATCTACCCCTGTCTTATAGCATTTTACAGTTCAATATTATTGACTTTGTCAGCAGTCTGACTGCCTCTAAAGAAGAGGCACAGTCAGACTCTATTCATCCCGGCTTTTGTAAAAGAACTCGTAAAAACCCATTGCCATCAAAAAAATACCAAAAATCCGCTGCAGAGCGGGGGCAGGAATCCTTACTGCTATCATAGCGCCCAGCAGCGCTCCTGCCACTGTGCCAATGGCCAGATAACCTGCCAGCCGTGGCCGTACATTGCCCTGCCGGTAGTGGGTAATAACAGCCACAATGGATGTTGGCACAAATGACAACAGGGAGACACCCTGGGCAGTATGCTGGGTAATCCCGGTCAGGAACACCAAAGCAGGGACCAGCAGAGTGCCGCCGCCGACTGCAAGTCCGCTCAGTATTCCGGCAAAAAATCCGATGATTGTCACAATCATTTAAAACATCATCCTCAGCCCGGCCAAAAACATGAAAACACCGAAAAACTGTCTCAGTTTTCGGGCCGGAATTCTGTTCATCAATTTTGCCCCCAGGTAGCCGCCAACTACGCCTCCCGCTACTACCTGCATGGTAAGCCTAAGGTTAAGGTCATCATTCAGCCCATAAATTAAACAGCTGGCAACAGTTGTCGGCAGAATGACAGCGAGTGATGTTCCATGGGCTTGGTGCTGGGCTATCCCCATCAAACTAACCATTGCCGGAATTAGAATTGTCCCTCCGCCAATTCCCAGAAGGCCATTTATCAAACCGGTTATAATTCCTATCCCGATGAGAAGCAGAAGACTAATATGTTTCATATTCCACCTGTGACAGATTAATTTTTGTGATTCAGAAGTTATTATTTTACCTATTCCTCCTTTTGACTCAGGTAAAATTGTGGTATATTATAACAAGAAATCAATTATTTTTAGGAGGTTTTAAAATGGCAGTTTTTGTATGTGCAAACTGCGGTTTTACTAAAGAAACCAGGTGTAAACCGAAAAAGTGTCCCGAATGCGGTTCTAATGATTCTTTCGCAAAGAAAGAAGAAAACAACAAATGAAAAGAGTTCTCTTTTTTTCGGTTTCTATCGGGTCAGGCCACGATCTTGCAGCTGAAGCCACAGCCAGGGAAGTTACGTTACGCTTCCCTGACTGTAGGACCATGACCGTTGATACCTTCAAATACATCAATCCTGTACTTAACAAGGTCATTGCGGGAAGCTACATGGAGTCCCTCAAATTCAACCCCAAAATATGGGGGTATTTATATAATCAGGCTGAAGCAGGGGACAAGTTTATTGACCTGAATCAGATACTTTCAAAACTTGTTTCCTCAAAGATGGAGAAACTGATTAAAGAGTTTGACCCCCAGGTGATGGTTTGCACTCATGCATTTCCCGCCGGAATACTGTCAATAATTAAATCAAAATATGGGCTCCGGATTCCTGTGATTGCTGTTATGACCGACTATACCATTCACCCGTTCTGGGTGCATGAAAATATTGACATGTATGTAATCCCGTGTGAAGAAATTAAATACCAGATAAGGGAATACCACATTAGTGAACAAAAAACCATGTGTACCGGGATACCGCTGAGACCACAGTTCGCCCAAAAGATGAATCAGCAGGAAATGAGAGAAAAGCTTGGTCTGGAACCAGAAGTCACCGTCCTGGTGATGGGCGGCGGACTGGGCATGGGCGAAATCGAGGATATTATTAATACCTTGGGAAATGCGGATATTAAATTACAGATTGTTGCCCTGACCGGGAAAAATGACAAACTGCGGAACACGCTGCAGCTGCTTACAACTGAAAACAGGATAAAGGTATTTGGATATATTGATAATGTGGCTGAAGTTATGGCGGCCAGCGATTTTATTATTACCAAACCGGGGGGGCTGACTACGGCTGAAGTTCTGGCTCAGCAGCTGCCCATGGTGATAGTTAATCCGCTGCCGGGGCAGGAAGACCGGAATACCGAATTCCTGCTTAACAACGGCGTTGCAGTAAAGGTCCGCAAAATGCAGAACCTGGCGCCTCAGATCAAAAATCTCTTAGAAAATAAGATTAGGCTGAAACAGATTAAAGAGATGTGCGCCCTGATTGGCAGACCGGATTCTGCGGCCAGGCTTGTGGATTATATGGAGACTCTGATTATATAGGGGGATTTACCTTGCCAAAAAGCTATCTGAATCTTGATGTAACATATCAATTTGCTGTGGAACAGCTTCAAAAAAAAGAGCCCCGGGAAGCGGCCAGAAACGCCGGCGCTGAGTATAACCCTGAAACCGGGGGAATTTTAATAACATATCTGGGAGACACTTTTCGGGTTTCATATCCTGATGGCAGAGTGGAACCTGCAGAAGATGGGAAAGAGGTGTCCCTTACAGTAAAAATACTCATTCTGCATTATTTGAATACCGCAAACGGGGCGCCGCTTCAGGGCAAATTAATTTCGTTTAAAGAACTTCCTGATGGGGCCATCTATATCGAACCATTCACCAGACGGGCCATTAAACCGATGTTGAATTTGTTTGCCGAAAGACAGGATGAGTTTGTGGAACTGGCAAAAGGCATTGGCGCTGAAAAACAAAGCCTTGGTGATACCAGTGTGACCATTTACCCCTTCCCGAATGTACCCATCACCTATGTTATCTGGTCAGGTGATGATGAATTCCCGGCTTCCGGGAACATTCTTTTCGATGCTTCGGCGCCGTTTTACCTGCCAACTGAAGACTATGCCCTTGTTTCAGGATTGATTATCTACCAACTGGGCAGCCTGCTGCAAAAAAAGTAAATAATCAGGTGATTTTCTCACAGGAGTCAATTTATACAAGTATTTGTTGGTTTCCACTTCTGTGATTTCAACAAGTTTCAGGAAGCCTCCGGTGTAAAATAGTAAGTGACTAGACCGGAGGTGATTGTTTTTTATGAGCCGTATTTTTTGCAGTATGATGTTTCTCATCGTCTTTACAGTATCAGTTCAGACCAATGTGCCTGACGCTGGGGATCTGGCGAGGTTATTTGGTTCACTGTACAGCCAACGCCAGGTGGATTTAGCTGCATCGGATGCGGATGAAGAAAAAACGGTGCAGTCCGGATGGGTTTATTACAAAATGGGCAGCTTGGATAAGGCCAAAAATGTCATGGAGGGTGTTCTTGAAAATGATCACAATATTTCTGCACTTTACTGTCTGGGGATGATCGGTCTCGACACAAGAGACTTTGAATCAGCGGCAGAAAGTCTGGAAGCAGTCCTGGAATTATCACCTCAGCACCTGCCTTCCTTAATAAACCTTGGCAAGGCATATTATTTTTCCGGAAGGTATCACCTGGCTGAACAATGCTTTGAAAATGCCCTGCAGCTGGAGCCCGGTAACAGCGATGCGCTGTTTTGGATAGATAAGACCTGTTCCGGGGCAGGAATTTAAGCTTCATTTGTGGAAAATATACTTACAGAATGTGTTCCCAACATCATACCAATAAGAGGAGCAATAATCGTGAGAAATAGAAATATCGACTGGTATGTCCTGGTTTCCGTGCTGCTGATGCTTGGCATAGGAATAATTATGGTGTTAAGTGCAAGTTCACCCACTACTGTGGCCGGAGCTAGCAAAGATGGGTTTTTGTTTTTCCGGAAACAGCTAGGCTGGATTGGTGTTGGCCTTTTCGGAATGCTGGTCATGTCAAGATTTAATTACCGTAAGCTGAATGACCTGGTTATTCCCTCAGCCGTTCTGACAGTTGTGCTGCTTTTGGCTGTATTTGCTTTTGAACCGAGAAACGGCGCTTACAGCTGGATATTCATCGGCAATTATCAGTTTCAGCCTTCAGAGCTTGTAAAACTTTGTCTCATCCTGATGCTGGCAAGAATTATCAGTGTAAAACATGATAAAATGGATTCATTTATACAAGGTTTGATACCGCCGCTGATACTTATCGCGGTTGTATGGGGACTTGTTGTAATAGAGCCTGACCTGGGGACAGCAATGGTAATAGGGATTACGTCTTACATAATGCTATACGCCGGTGGAGCGAACTGGAAACACCTGGGCGGAATTGCACTGCTGGGATGTATGGTGGCTTCCATTGCTGTGATGGTGGAAGGTTATCGGATGGATAGATTCTATGGCTTTCTGAATCCTTTTGAAGATCCTCTTGGGAGTACTTATCAGATAGTGCAGTCACTTTATGCGATAGGATCAGGTGGATTTCTGGGTGTAGGGTTAGGCCAATCCATGCAGAAGTTCGGACATATTCCAGAACAGCACACAGACTTTATATTTAGTGTGCTTTCAGAAGAACTCGGCTTTGTAGGTGCGGTTTTTGTAATTATACTGTTCGTTATTTTTGCCTCCCGGGGCTACCTGATCGCCCGCAACTCCAGGGATAACTTTGGCAGTATGCTGGCCATTGGAATTACAACTCTGATTATTGTAGAAGCTGTAATCAACATTGCAGTGGTTACCTCTTCCATGCCGGTCACCGGGATAACCCTGCCATTTATAAGCTACGGTGGTTCATCACTGATCTTCAAAATGGCTGCAGTCGGAGTTCTGCTGAATATTTCGAGATTTACCCAAAATCAGCAAAGGTCAATAGGTGAATAAATGCAACCCATTTTAAACGCTTGGTCTCTGGCTGAAGCAGGAGGCAAAGAAGCTGAAATCGTTTATAAGGCGGCCGGCCTGATTGCAGCAGATATGCTGCTGCATCAACAGGTTTATGAAAATCCGGGGGAATATGGAAACTGGTCTATTACACAGGTTGTCACGAGAAATGCGGGATTAATCAGCTGCTTTTCTTCTTTTTTTGCAGATGTTTCTGAGATTGCAGCAGATTACCAGAAAACGGCGGCTCTGATAAAGGATTATATGTGTTCCGTGTCAACCGGTGAGATCCTGCATGTCCCCGGTCAGGTGTTTGAAGCATCGATGGGTCTAAGGGACAGCAATAAGAACAGTACGGTGAGAAAAAACACCGGTTCATATTATACACCCCCGGATATCGTGAAATTCATGGTTTCCCGCTCTGCTGCCGAAATAATCAGGGTATCGAAAAACAAAGGTATCCCCAAGGGATTCAAGGCAATTGACCCTGCCTGTGGCGGGGCGTCATTTCTCATTGAGCTGTTTGAGAGCCTGACAGGATATGGTTATTCTCCGGCACAAGCCCTGGAAGCTGTTTACGGCACAGACCTTAATCCTGATGCTGTAGAATTGGCTGTTTTTCTGCTGACAGTTTTATGTCTGTCAAAGTTATCAGAACATAACTGCGAAGAACTTTCATCTATATTAAAAGCCAAAAAAATCATTGAAAAAAATGTCATAGCTGCCAATACCATTACAGCCGACCGGCGGGTCCTTTATCCTTGGTTGTTTGATACCGGTATATCTGCTGACCTGAGGGGATTTAATCTTGTTATCGGCAATCCTCCTTATGTATCCAATAAGTTGATATCAGCCGCGGAAAAGAAACAATACCGTGAGAAGTACCGGTCGGCCAGAGGGCAGTATGACCTCAGTGTGCTTTTTCTCGAAGAGGGCTTGGAATTATTGGGTCCGGAAGGTTTGCTTTGCTATATAACCTCTAATAAGTTTTTGGCAGCAGAATATGGTCTGAATTTGCGCCAATTACTGCTGGAGAATTACCATGTGACTGAGATTATTGATGTTTCCACACTAAAGGACTTCCATGGTACTGCAGCCTATCCGGTTATTATTACAGTCGCCAATTCGCGGAAGACTCCGGCAGCAGAGAGATTGATAAATCTCATAAATATATCCTGCTGGGAAAATGCGCACAACTGCAAACCTGTCGTCGTCAAACAGGATTTTTTCCAACAGCGTGAGGAGTACCTGCTGACAACAGAGCTTACTGAAGATACCTTACCGCTGATAAATAAGCTGGACTCTGTCAAAGGACGCATTTCCCGCAGCCAAATAGCATGTGGTCTTGCTGTCGCGGGTTTTGGAAAATGGGTTACCGAAGAGCTGCCTGGAGGAACTGAGGAAAACCCGCATGAGCATTTCCTGTCATTTATCCAGGCAGGTGATATTACACCCTACCAAGTAAAACCAGGGGCCTGGATAGATGGCAGTAAGATAAAGTATGGCAAAATGGGAAAAATAAAAATGCCTAAACTGGTCATTCCGGGTATTGCCCGCAGACTTTCTGCTGCGGTAGATTATTCGGGAAGTCTGCTGGGAAGAGTATATTATATTACTAACGAAGATTTATTCCTTAATTTAAGATACCTGGCTGTTCTCTTTAACTCATTCCTGCTCAATTTCTATTACCGGATTGTATACTGGCCTATCCATTTGGCAGATGGGTATCTCCGTTTTAACAGCGGTTACCTTGCGGGAATCCCTGTACAGGGTATTACCGGTATCCAGGCAGATTTGCTGAAGGAAATTATTCTGACCGGGGCAGCCCTGGAAACCGCTGTTCCGGGTACTCGCGAATGGGAAGACCTGCAAAACCGGGCCGAGGCGCAGGTATTTGGGTTGTATGGGTTTAACGCTGCTGAGGCAAAAACTGTTATGAACTTTTTACAGACTCCGGCTGCGAAAATCGAGAAAATAATCGGCTTGATGGAAGGGGATTGATTCGGATTGGAAGAAAAAACTGTTGCCAGCAGAACCATATACAAAGGTAAGGTTCTTGACCTTAAGGTAGATACAGTTACCCTTCCAAATGGGAAGACGACTGACCGGGAAGTAGTGGTACACCGGGGGGCGGTCGCAGTGGTGGCGGTTAACGAAACGGGTGATATTATTTTAATAAAGCAGTTCCGGTATCCCACCGGAAAAATACTGTGGGAAATACCTGCCGGCAAGATTGATGCAGGTGAGGTTCCTCAGGAAGGTGCGTTAAGGGAATTGGCCGAAGAAACCGGGTTCGGAGCCAGGGAATGGCAGCATTTGGCAACTTTTTACACCTCGCCTGGTTTCAGTGATGAATTAATGTATGTTTATCTCGCCAGAGACTTATATCCTGATAAAAAGGAAATGGATGACGATGAATTCATTGAAATTCACCCGATACCTATGCAAAACGCCACTGAGATGATTGAGCGCGGTGAAATAGCAGATGCCAAGTCGATAGCCGGGATTCTGCTGGCATCTTTGCGGATTGAGGCTACCTGACATTTTGTTGGCTCCGGAAATGACCGTAATGAAACATGGTGAGCTACAACATCTCACCATATTTCACGGTCATTTCCAGAGCCAACCGCAAAAAAAATAGTCCAAGGGCAAAACATTGAACATAAAAGAAATACTAAGAAGAGGGGCAGATGTATTCCTGAAGACGGGTGGAACCCGCCTTCAGGAATACATCTGCCCCTCTCTATGCACGTTTAAACGGCAATTTGAAAACAGTTTTTAGGTGACCGGTGATTTTTCTAATTGTTTCAGATCTTTTAAAAGAGCTTCCCCATCAATACCATGAACGCGGGCAGCCTGCCCAACGCTTTCGTAAGCTACGCCGCCTCAGCCAAGGCATTTAAGACCGTATTTGGCAAAAACCTTCACCGATTCCGGGTAATTGCGGATAACCTCAAGGATAATTGTGTTTTCTGCTATCAAATTAAACAGCCTCCATTCCGGAAAATATTTTCACTCTGTATTATTTTTACCAGGAGGAGTAAATTCCTCCTGGTGGTGTAAAATATTTATTTTTTATTTGTTCAGGAGTGTACCATCTGCCATCGCTTGTTCAGCTCTTGCAATAGCCAGGCGGACCAGATTACCACAGTTTCTCGAGGATACGTCACCCCAACCGTCCTTCTGAACGGTTTCGAGAACACCGAGTTCCTTTGCCAGTTCATATTTCAGGGCATCGGACATGATTCCATGCCTTCCTGACATTACAGGCCTCCTTTATATTTTACACCAGTTTTATTTTTTGTTAATTGCAATTTTTTATGTATCCATCATTTTATGTATCCATCACAGGTATAAAAATTAACCGCAGGGGCAATAATATGGTTTAATGATTTGTAATTATATCTTATGATGGTAAGGAGGGTGGGTATGAAAAACAAGCTGAATGAATTGCAAATTTCTAACCTGAATGAACAAGAAATCGGGGCTCTGGAAAAGTTCGAAAAAGACATGAACCAGATGCATAACGGGTCAGAGGTTTACGTTATTGCTTTAGAAAAGTAAAGTTTAAGGATTTAAAATAGAAGGCATGCTGACTACAATCAGCAGGCCTTTTATCTTTTCTGGGCAACATTCAGTTTTTCCTCAGTCCATATGTAAGGTAAGGTTCGATAACCATTTTTCCGTTAGCCAGACTGGCTACCTCAGGATAAGAAGTTAACTGCTGATTCTCGGGAGACCGGCTGATAATTGAAGCAATCCTTAACTGAACAGGTTTCAGGCGAAATGCCATAATTGAACAGTCTTGTTTTCCGCCGGCGCCTGCATGAACAACTCCCCGCAGACTGCCCCAAACTACTATATTGCCGGAAGCTGTAATCTCAGAGCCGGGATTGACATCACCCATAATAATAACATTTCCATCATAGGAAATTTTCTGTCCTGAACGCAAACTGCGGTTGACCAGAAGGCTGGGTTCCCGGTCAGCCTGTGTGATGCCTGATTCCGGGAGAGAAGGAGATGCCTCCTTCATAACAGGGTTGACATCATCTGCCAGCGATACGGCCACCTCGTTATTAGCCTGTGCAGTGATATTTCTGGGTTCCGACGCTGTGGGCCAGGTAATTTGCCTGTCCGGCAGCAGCCCATATTCGCTGCAAATGTTCTCCAGTTCTACGGTCATCTCTTCCGTGAGGAACTTATCTGACGGATAATGGAATGTTATCCGAGCCCCTTTAAAGAACCCTCTCGAATTTACAATTTTTACCCTTAGCATATTTTTGATTTCGGTGAAGTCATATTCTGTATTAATCAGAGCAACCAGTCCGTTGCGGGTGCCCTTGATGCTGATGATGTCACCGTTCATAAAATATCAATCCTCCAAATTTCAAATACCTCATTAAATCCATGTTATAGAAATTCGACCCGGTATGCCTATATCCTCCAAAAAGTTATTTGAAAAACCCTAAAGTTTTTTTCGAATTAACCCGATAAAAGATACAAATCAAATAAACGGGTCAAGGATGAACCGTTACAAATCCACGGAAGGAGGCTCTAAAATGCTCAGCTCAAATGTAGCATTGGAGAAAAAGCCGTACCAAGGAATCAGGATCAAATACGGATTACTAAGACTTACTTTTCTAATCGGTATATTAGCAGTAATTATACAAAAATAAAACAGGCTTATGCCTGTTTTATTTTTGATTATATTTTTCATATTCCATATTCAAGTCCGGATTAAAGAGATGGGATTTGTTGCGGCCATTGTTTTTAGCCCAATAAAGAGCAAGGTCCGCCTGTCGGATAAGGATATTTTTGCTGACACCTGTAGTATATCCGGAGACACCGATACTGACGGTGATTGGATCTTTAAAGACATTTCTCCTGTCATTGGCAGTTGTTTCCTGGATTCTGACCCTAATCCTCTCAGCTATTTTTTGCGCTATTTCATTTTCACACCTGGGCAGGATAATGGCAAATTCTTCGCCTCCATAACGGCATACCGCATCTCCGGATCTGACATTCCGCTTCAGCAGGTTGGCTAATTCCCGTAGTACGGTATCCCCATATAAGTGACCCCAGGTGTCGTTGACCCGCTTGAAATGATCTATATCCAGAATCATCAGTGACAAGGGTTCATTGTTTTCTTCAGCATAGGTCATTTCTTCATCGAGCCTTTGCTGGAAGTACCGGAAATTATATAGTCCGGTGCACTGATCCATTATTGCCTGTTCCCGCATAGCGCCAAACATCTGGGCATTGCTGATGGCAATAGATGCCTGACTGGCAAGAGCATAAACCAGAAACGTTTTTTCAGTGGTCAGGGGCTTGTTTTTGTACATCGAGTGGATATTTAAAAAACCAATGACCTTGTTTCTGGAAATCAGGGGAACGGATAGAAGAAGAGGGAAAACACCGGTATCTCTTTCGAAGAACCTGGGTTTTTTCTCTACAGTCATTTCATAGAAGAATCCTTCGTTTAGTCTGGCATAATAGATATAGAAATTTTCGATATCCTTAGTAGCAAGACCATAGCTCTCAGCTATCCGAAGCGTGTTGTCAGTTTCGTTAATCAGGATAACCGATACTCCCTGGGTATTTACAAGGGTAGTCAGGACCTGTAATATTAAAGAGAGGATTTCCTGCAGCTCGAAGGTTGAAGTTATGGCCGTATTAATTTCCCGAAAAAGCTTACTCTCAAATTCGGTTCTCTCTAACTGTGATATTAATTCGGCATTCTTAAGACGGTAATCCTCCAGCCTTTTCCGCAGCAAAATCGAATTTTGGTGCAGTGAAGCTCCCAGTTTATATCTCTTCCCTGAGTTTGGAAAACCGCTTTTGTCTGTCATATGCATCTACCCCCTTTCACTGGTGCTGCCAACTAACAAATAGAATAATTATTTCGATAACCAATTCGATAAAAAACCAATTCGATAAAAGTACCCAGAAAACCTCTAATTATTAATATTTTTACAATAAGGCGAAACAAGGGGAAAGTGGTTATATTGAAAAGAATTAGCACTGATAAGCAAAACAATAATGAATTTATTGTACGTGCGGACTATTACGGGGATATCCCTTCAAATAAAAAGGGGTCGTTCTGGCTGCCCAAGAGCAGGGGGATACTGTGCTTCTCCAGGGAACAGATCCGTTACCGGGAACTGGCCGTGGAGGCTTGGTCCCTAGCGCTTGATTTTCAGAAGATTATTAAGGTAAAAATGATTTCTCTGAATCCTGACAAAAATCTCTGGGCTTCAAGGTGCAAGGGTAATCCATACTATTTTCTTTTTTGGAACCCGCTATGGAACAGGTATCTCCTTAATGTCACGTTTTATGGTCAAAGCGCCCAGCCGAGGGAGTTATTTTTTAAGCTGAAAACCGGAAAAATAACTGCAGAAGCCACTGATATTCTAAAAAAAATGATTGAAGCGGGGGTTTCCAGGAATGAGTGATACCATTCTGGTCGTGGATGATGACCCAAATATATGTGAACTTATCAAAATGTACCTGGAAGATGATTTCCAAGTGGAGATTGCCAATGATGGCCGCGGTATTCCGGAAAAAATAAGAAAAATCTGCCCAATCCTGGTTATCCTTGATATCATGCTTCCGGTCAGAGATGGTTGGGAGATATGCCGGGAAATCAGGCAGGAATGGGATATACCAATAATAATGCTGACTGCAAAGGGAGATGAGACGGATAAGGTGCTGGGACTTGAACTCGGGGCAGATGACTATATAACTAAGCCCTTCAGTCCCAGAGAAATGACAGCAAGGGTGAAAGCAGTTCTCAGAAGAAGCCGTTCCGGAGGCAGCAAGGCCCAGGTGTTGCGGTTCCCCGGGCTTGTCCTGGATATTGAAAGCCGCCAGGTAAAAGTCGACGGGAATCCTGTTGATTTCACTCCTAAGGAATTTGACTTGCTTTTGCTGATGGCCTCCAACCCCGGCAGGGTATTTTCAAGGGAAAGTCTGCTTGATAAAATCTGGGGATACGATTTCGATGGGGATACCCGGGCTGTCGATTCCCAAGTCAAGAGACTGCGCAAAAAGCTGGAAATATTACCGGACAATCCCTCATACATACATACAGTTTGGGGGATAGGCTACAAATTTGAGGTGCAGCCATGATAAAAAACCGGTTATTTATCAAGATTCTGGTAACTTATTTATGTATAATTATTTCTACACTGGCTATGCTGGGTGTTCTCCTGTCCTTTTTGTTAAACAATTTTTTTATCTATAACAAGCAAATGGAAATGCAGGTGAAGTCAAATGACATCACCAAACTGGTAAAACCCTTTTTAATAAACAAAAGGGACCCTGCAGAGCTTATCAGTCTGCTCAACCTGGCTGACAGGAACCTGGGTACGGAAATATGGGTTATTGACCCCAGAGGCTTTGTTATCGCTGCTGCCGCTGATCAAGAAGCACATGAAGGGAATCTGGTAGATCCTGCCGACATCCGGGAAATGCAGCAGGGCAAAGTGAGTATCCGGAAGGGGAAGTCACAGCTCTATGATGAAACAGTTCTCTGGGTCATTACTCCGGTCGTCGAGGAAAACAATCGTGTTATCGGCGGCATTATTATGTATTCGCCAATTATAGGGATTGCCCAGACTATGCTCAAGGTGAGAAATCTTTTTATTTATTCTGCGGTTGTTTCGATTTTGTTTTCTACGGTAGTCGTCTACTTTCTTTCCAGGTATGTAACCGGACCGCTGCAGAAAATGAACAGGGTAGCCAAGCAGCTGGCATCGGGGAATCTTGCGGAACGTGTATCTGTGAAACAGGGTGATGAAATCGGAGATTTGGGCATGGCCTTTAACCATATGGCAGCGCAAATAGAAAAGAACGAGAAGATGAGGCGCGATTTTCTGGCAGACGTCTCCCATGAACTCAGAAGTCCGCTGACAAGCATCCAGGGGTTTATTGAGGCTATGATAGACGGTAAGGATAAGACACCTGAAAAGAGAAAAAAATACCTGGGGATTCTACATGACGAAAGTCTCAGACTGGCAAGACTGGTAAATGAACTCCTGGACCTGTCAAAACTGGAGTCGGGAAGCATGAATATTGTCAGGGAATCTGTAGACATGGCAAAGATTGTTCAGGATTCAGCAATAAGGGTAAACGCTGCAGTTAATGATAAGGAAATAAGAGTTTACCAGGACGAGCCGGGCCAAAACGTGATGGTCATGGGCAATCGGGATAGGCTGGAACAGGTAATGACAAACCTGTTGGATAATGCCTGCAGGTTTGCACCTGCAGGGTCAGAAATAGGGGTCAGACTCTCGGGAAACGCCGCAGATATTACAGTTTCGGTCCGAGACCAGGGAGAGGGAATTCCTGAAGAAGATCTCCCACATATATGGGAAAGGTTCTATAAAGTTGATAAGGCACGCAGCCGCGGTCAGGGAGGTACAGGGCTGGGATTGGCGATAGTAAAACATATTATTCAGTCCCTGGGTGGAAGAGTATTTGTTTCCAGCGTCAAAGGCAGCGGCACGGAAATCGGATTTGTACTACCCAGAAGCAGATAAGCACCTCCAAATTGGTGTTGAATAAAACAGCACAGCAGGCGGAAACCTAAGTTAAGGTTTTTTTGAAAGGAGTCTGTATGCTGTGAAAAAGCTTTCCGGTTCACTATTAATCAGACTAATTTATATAGTCACTATTTTTGCGGTTGGCGGGCTGCTTCCCGGTTGTTCCCTCAGTTTAGGAGGAAGTCCGGAGAAAAAACCATACGTAAGTCCAAGGGAAGTTGAACGAAATGTTGCCAAAGAAATGAAATCTGAAGAAATCCGCATGCTTATCAAAGACTCAGCAAAAACACAAAAGCTTGGAGAATTACTTAAAACACCTGGCGCTGATGTGGCGCTCAGCGAGGAGGTCGTTAAAAGCTTTGAGACATCAGAGGTAAATATAATGCTGCAGGAAGAAATTAAAAAAGCCCTGGAAACCTCTGAGATGAAAAAAGTATTCCAGGAACAAATCAAGAAAGCCATAGAAACTCCTGAGTTTCAGGAAGCTCTTTCGACAGCAGTACAAAAATCAATGATGCAGCTTATCCAGGGAGGTGGGACTCAGGGAGGAGGAGGCATCCAGCAACAGGGAGGCAGTTCAGGTGGCGGCACATCCGGCGGCGGAGGTTCGCCAGGAGGAAGCTAGTTTCTATTAAAAACATTAGTATTAAAAACATATAATGTTTAATTTTCGAAATACCCTCTAACAACCGGGAAGCCGCGGTCAACCATTAGCCTTCCCCGGGCAAAGACTTTTTGGATGTTCAGATCCCTGTCCAGCATGACTATATCAGCATCGCTTCCGGGGGCGATAGTTCCCTTAACAGGCAGTAGCCCTAATATCAAGGCTGGATTTCGGGTAATCAGGGACAGGGCTTTTTCCAAAGGAAGGGTCTCATTAAGGACAGTTTTCCGGACATCTTCCCAGAGTACTTTAACTGAGCCTACCCGGATGCTTGTCAGGTTTCCCCGGTCATCAAAAGCCGGGAGACTGCCATTGCCGTCAGAGCTAATAGTTAAGCTTGCGATATCCACACCTTTTTTCATCAGGAATGCTAAGGCATCACACACCTCTACCGCATCGGGAGAGGTGTTTTCAGGATATATTCCCGCTGTCAGATCAGCAAAAGCCCCCAGTTTAACCAGTTCTACAGTGTCGCTAAGCAAACGTTTAATACGATTAACATGTGTTGGGATTATCTGCTGCACGGGAATATCAGTTTTTAGGGCCAGGTCGAACAGTAAGGCCAGACCCCGTTTCCCTTCACCGATATGGGCATGCACAATCCCTGGTTTTTTACCCAGCAGTCCGCCAATCCTGGCTTCAGCAGCTACCTTCACCAGCATTTCCAGGGTTGGCTGTGATGAGCGATGGTCGGAGATTGCGATTTCACCAACACCGAGGACCTTGTCAATCAGGACCAGGTCAGACCTTACGGAGCCGGTCAGGGTCCGGGTTGGGATTTCATAGGCGCCGGTAAAGATGTAGGCTGAGAGTCCCTCCTGTTCCAGGGCGCGAGCCTTTGCCAGCAATTCGGCCACACTTCTGGTTATTCCGTCAGCTCCTAAGAGCCCCACAACCGTGGTTATTCCTGCTGTTGTCAGTCTGCTGACAGTTATTTCGGGAGTTCTGGTTACGGGTCCGCCTTCACCGCCTCCTCCGGCTATGTGAACATGTTGGTCGATGAAGCCGGGAACCACAAAATAATCTGTGGCGTCTACTTCTTCAATCTCAGGGATACCGGTAATTTTTCCAATATCATTGTTTACCAGAGCAATTTTTTCGCCGGCCATCAGAATGTCGCTTTTGCCAAGGTATTCAGGAGCATAGAGTTCGCCGTTTAGTATTAGCTTAAACAGATTTATCACCACCACAGATATTTTTTACAATGAATATAAAAAAAATGTAGCATTAAAAGTAAGATTTTAGTAAAATTGATACATATAGTAATTGTTAATGGGGCTGGCGAACATGAGAAACAAGACTAATCTGCTTCCAAGGCGGTACTTCCGCATTCCTTTTGACCGCCCGGTGGATTTTACGATTCTAAAATACAAACGCCGTTATATAACTCATTTGAGCGCCAAACACGGTCCAGGTAAGGGCCATGATTTGGGTGAGGACGGCATGAGCTTTATATCCCAATACAGCCTTCCTGAAGATATTGTGGTCAGGGTAGTATTTGAACTTCCGGGATATGGCGACCATCACATTCTTGCCAGGGTTATCCGTAATACACAGATTGATTCCGGGTATCTTACCGCAGTTCAGTTTTTAAATCTTCATGGTCCCAGAAAGGATAAACTGAGAAATTATATCGCCAGGCAGACTAAGGAGAGTTATAAGTTCCTAAAATTTTTTAAATAAACAGGGTGGCAGGATGTCGGTTAGATATCTGCCGCCCTTATGTTTCCAGGTCTGGAGGTTTTGTTAATGCATCAAATAAACGTGTTTTCTGAGGCTGTCAGGCTTTTTGCAGCAGCAGATCCGTTTGAAATGGCTGCAAAAGCAGGGGCTGTATATAAAGAGTCGGAAAAAGTGATTCACCTTAAATATCTCGGTTATGATGTTACCATAGAGTATCCTTCCGGAAAGATGCGATGGGCCTACCGGGAAACACCTGTAATCAATGACCAGGTACTTATTTTACAGTACCTGCAGCAGTCCTGTGGGGTTCTGCCACGGGGAAAATGGGTTTCCTTCATGCAACTTCCGGATGGACCGCACCATCATGCACCGTTTGTGGCAGAAGCCATCAAACCATTAGCTGACACATTTGGCCGGGGTGGCCACAATCTCGATATGTTTAGAGCTGTGACCGCAAAGTTTTCAGCGCAATCAATTGACATGGCCGACTGCGGGGCAGTGATTCCGGTTTTTTCAAAACTGCCGCTGGCAGTCTGCATCTGGACCGGTGATGACGAATTTGAAGCCAATGCCAACATCCTATTTGACAGCACAGCCCCACTTCACCTGACTACAGCAGCATTATGGGTAATGGGTGCTGAGGTTTCCAGAAAACTGAGGCATACTAATGGACAACAATATATTTAAACCGGAGGGAACATATGAAAGTAACTGCTGAATATATACCTTGTTACCTGAAAAGTTGAATAAACTTAATGAAAAGGGCAGCCAGTCCGGCTGCCATAAGAGGGCCGACGGGAATTCCCCGGAACATAACTATACCGATAATTCCCCCGACAACGAGGCCTACCATAAGTTCAGGGTCCAATTTGAGCATGTTCAGACCCTGACCGTTCATATAGGTAGCTAACGCGCCACCCAGTATCGCCGCAACTCCGGTGACACTTGTAAAGCTGCCGGCGATTTCCGCCGGAGATATTTTACCTGTAGCAAAAGGGACCAGTACCGAAATCATCAAAAACATTAACCCTAACTCGAGACCGCGCCTTTCGAGAAGAGGGAAAAGTGAATACAGCCGGGTCAGTTTAATTATCAGCAGAATACACGAAGCTGTGGCCAATACACTGGACTTTCCCAGGATTCCTATTATTATCAGTGATAAAAGAATAGTCTCACCCCACATGAGAAGGAACCTCCCTAAGTAACATAAAAAGTCCGGTAACTGTTTCCTTATACAATATGACACATTTTAAATTTATGCCATTAATTTAGTAATAGTACAGCTAAGGGCAGGTGCGGTAGCATTTAGGGATAATATGTAATTGCCAGGGGGTGAGCACACTGTTTCCAAAATTCTTAAAGCTGTTCTGCCGATTTTAGTATTCGGGTTCAATATGCAGCGCTATCGGCTGGGTTAATCGTATTGTATTATTCTTGAAAATCGGCACAACCCTGAATTTGTTTTCCTGCAGACAATATTCAATATCTTCTGTGCAGCCAAGGTTCTGGAGGTTAACTCCGCTCCTGGTTGTTGACAATATCTGTTTAAGGTTATTCCTGAAATACAGATACAGGTAATAAAAGGTTCGGGCCAATTCACCAAATCTGATATCAGGCATCTGCTTCTTAAGGATGGAAACATGATATCCTGCGGCCAGCACATCTTCGAGAGCTATGTTGCCCTGTGAGCCGGCACACACAATAATGATATCCTTCTGATATCCTAAGGCACGTGAACAAACAGCATTGACATTTAAAAAGCTGCCAATGAGGACATGCTTTGCGGGCTTACAGTGTCTGATGGCTTTAGTCCCGTTTGTAGTTGTCAGAATAATAGTCCTATTCTTTACCAGCGATTCCTGAAATTCCAGCGGTGAGTTGCCTGTCTCAAAATCCTTGCATTTGGACCCGCGTATTTCCCCGGCAATCAGGACATTTTCCGGATGGTTTTTTTCCAGAATGGTTTTTGCTTCCTGCGGGGTCAGGGCAGGGATAATTTCGGTACAACCATTAGCCAGTGCGGTAACGATGGTGCTGCTGCACCTGAAGATATCTAAAACTATGACAGTTTTGCCATAGATTTTCTGAGCCCTTACTTCCTTCAGCGTGGGAATAATATCAACATTCATAACGTTCACACCATGGCCAGGGGTATTTGTCTGCATAGGATGTCTTTTAAAGTATCACTCCGCAGACCAACCCGCAGGGCTTCAAGAGCCAGAACCTCCCCCGGAGGGATATTGCCGAGATTTACATTGGGTCCGAAGGTTCTGATAAGCTCTAATTGCTGATTTTTAAGCGGGGCCTCCCAGATAATCCCTGGAATGTCTCTGAGATGACGAGCAAGATTTCTGAAAAATTCATCTCGAATCTCACCGTTTTTATCAAAGATGCCGATTCCTTTTCCTGACTCTCTGGCCTCCAGAATCACCTGATCAGCTCCTGCTCTCAGGTCACTGCTCACCTGGGACACAATTTCTTCAACCCCGGAACTTTCCACGGGCGATTTTTTACCAACCTCACTGAGTACGTGATATCCCATATCTTTTGCCTGCATTATTATGTTTGTTCTCTCATCAGGGGTTAAACTGATGGTTCCGTCGGAAACTTCAATGGCTGAGAACCCGAGCTCGCGGCATTTAACAAGGAAACCTGCAATTTGCTGCTGGATTGACGCGATTTCCAGAAATGTTCCCCCGGGGTAGACATGAATTCCCCATGATCTGATTAGGGAAACCTTATCTCTGAGTATTTGACCGGGATACAGGGCAGAAGTACCAAAAGCCAGTTTTATATAATCAATACACTCTCCCGCAACTGACAGCAATTCTGCAGTCTCAGATAACCCTAAGCCCTTGTCCATGACCATTGTTAAGCCTATTGCCCTGGGTTTTGATAACCTGGCTTTATCAGGGAATGCTATGGTCCCTTCCCATGGGTTCACCAAACCAAATCCGGCCACAGCTTTCATCTCCTTCCTCTTTATGGATGGTAAATCTATTACAATTGTATTGTATTCACCGGGCTTTTTTAAGGTTACCTAAAAAATGATGTTATTGTTCACCTGTAATTACAGTGGCAATAACATCATTTTATCTATAAATTATTTAGTTTTCTTGTCAGATTGGCTTTCCTTTTCTGGCTTCGGATTATCCGGGCTTTTATTAAGCGGTTTTCTTGTTACCAGTTGTCCGATAGAGTTTCGGAAGGTTACGGTATCAAAGAGTGTCTGCCCGATTTTCCTTACCGCAGATGGGTGCTCCGCTTCAGAAGATTTCTGATTTTCCGGGGTTTTGACCGGGAGGGCTATTACACAAAGTATTCCAACAGCTAAGGCTGCACCTGCACCGGACCAGAACATCACATATCTGCCGAATCTGTCAAGGAGCCCGAAAAGCGGGGGGCCTGCAGCTACGCCAAAAAATCTTATTCCTCCATAGAGAGATGTGATCATTCCCCGTTCATCTGTGGAGGCAGAACTGGTGATCAGGGTATTCAAACAGGGTAAAATCAGCCCTACACCGATTCCGGTAACAGACATCACCGCAATGTTTAACCATGGGTTTTCAAAAAAAGGCAGTACACCCAGAGTGAGAGTAATAATGCCTAAACCGGTAATTATCAGTTTTTTCATAAGGGAGACCTTTTTTTTGATAAGACTTCCTGCAGCCAGGGATGTTGTACTCATTGCAAGTACCGGTCCTGCCAGGGCGAAGCCCTTTTTTACCCCAAACAGTTTCAGAGATGCTTCCAGGTAGTCTGATAGGTAAAACAGCAAGCCAAACAGCAGCAGCAAGGCCAGAGACCCGGTAATAAATGCTGTAATCAAAAAGGCGGCCTTGTTTTTAAACAACGTAAGTACTGACTTTAAATACTGGCGGATACTCTGTTGTTTATTGCCTGATGCAGGTTCTTTTACCAAAAACCATACCGCAACCGCGATAGGAACGGTAAGGACGGGGAACAGGAAAAAAGTGGCGAACCAGGCAACTATTGCGATAAGTGAACCCAAAATAGGGCTGACGACCTTCCCCAGACCATTGGAAGCCTCAATATATCCCAGAGCCTTACTCCTTTCCTTTGAGGTGAAGATGTCTCCCACCAAGGCCATGGCAACAGGAGCCGTTCCGGCAGCGCCAATACCCTGGACAATTCTGCCGGCGATAATCAGCCAATAACACCTTTCCATACAAAGTGCGGCAATGCCGGCGATCAGACCGCCAATTCCATAAATCAGCAAAGACGGGGCGATGACTTTTTTTCTCCCCAGGCGATCTGATAAAAACCCGGCAAAGGGAATTGCCAAACCTGCCGGAATTGAAAACATAGAGATTACCAAACTCGTTTGAAACTGTGTAATCCCAAGCTGTTTCTGCATTTCAGGAAGCACCGGAATTAACATTGAATTTCCAAGTACCATGATAAAAGGCACTGCCCCTAGAGCCGCAAGGATTGGTATGGTTTTTGCCTTCAATTTCCACTTCTCCTTTCATCTGCAAGACTATTTTCCCAACAATCCAGTCTTCGTATTCCAAAAGAAAAAACCCGGGTTAGGAGACCAAATGTCTAATTAATATCAGCGCTGCATAAATAAAACATATATTCTTAATCTGCGGAGGGGAAAATGTTTTTTGTAAAAGATAAAATTGTTTTCGGAATGGCCATGATGCGGATATTATCTTGTCTGATTGAACTCACGGCTGCACTGCTTTTTATTAAATTTGACAGCATTCAGACTGCCCTTAAAATTAATGCAATCCTGGCATTAATCGGTCCTACTATAATGGCAGTGGTCATGGCAATTGGCCTGAGCGGCCTCAGTGGCAGGATTTCTCCTGTTAAATTCGGGATAATACTTGCCGGGGTAATCCTGATATTTTTTGGAGTTTCCAGAGAGCACTAAGTTTCAAACCCGTGAAGATATGAACAAAAAGTAAACAAACCTTTAACAGGCTGTAAAATGTACCTATGTCCGGATGGCGACGGTATTAAATGGGCAAAACCTTTCGTATTCATAATTAAGAAAATCCTATATCAAAGAAAACCCAATAAAAATCTGCAGGGGCAAACCCGGTGAAAGCCGGGGACGCAAAGCTATGGGTCTAAGGCATTTTGCCACGACTGCCAGGCTGCCAGAGAACGTTTCAAATGCTGCCCTTCAGAGAAGAGATTTACAGTGAAGGGTTTTCTGTTGGGAAACTTGGAGAGGAGGGATAACAGGCAGCTCAATTGAGTTTGAACCAATAATTAATTTGGGAGGGATATTAGTGAGAAAAAATAAAATAATAGCAGTTTTGATGATTAGCGTATTTATCCTGATGACTGCGACAACCGGCGCCGTTGCCAAAAAGAGTATTGTTGATTTTAAGGATATGGATCAGGCAAAATGGGCGCAAAAACATGTCTATAAAATGAAGGCGCAGAATGTTATCATGGGTTATCCTGACGGTTCTTTCCAGCCTAACAAACCCGTCACCCATGCAGAAGCTGTTGTCTTAACCCTGAGGGCAGCCGGACTCGAAGAAGAAGTGGCAGATTTAGATTCAGCTTCAGTGGTGCTGCCTTACAAAGATGCTGATAAGATTCCTGAGTGGGCGAAAAAACATGTAGCCTATGCTTATGAAAACGGTTTCCTGGAAGAATCAATTTCGGGCAATTTTCAGTCAAACAAGGCAGCCAGCAGAGAATGGGTTGTAAAACTTATTATAAATGCACTGGGCTTGGAGGAAGATGCCGCTGAGATGCAAAATGTGCTGCTGCCCTTCAAGGATGCTGCTGAAATTTCTGATACAGGCTTTATAGCCTCGGCAATGAAAAACAATATTATCAACGGTTTCCCTGACAAAACATTCAAGCCCAATAAACCTGTTACCAGAGCTGAGTTAGCAGTTATGCTGGGATCCTCAACAGATGAACTTCCCATCCCGGGGCAGATAAAGACTTACATTGACGGTACTGTAGTTGAAGTCTCCACTGATGACACAACTGTAGAAGACTCTATTACTGAGACAATCTACTGCCAGGGCACCATTACCCTTGATATAGGCGACGAAGATGAAGACGAAGATGAAGACGAAGATGAAGACGAAGATGAAGACGAAGATGAAGATGAAGATGAAGACGAAGATGAGGATGAAGATGAAGACGAAGATGAGGATGAAGATGAGGATGAGGATGAGGATGAAGAATCCGGAACAGTTACATATCCTGTCTCTGAAGATGCGCTGATATATGTTTACAACCAGGAAGCCGAACTCAGTGATGTGGCAGTCGGTGTAACCGCCAAACTTGTAGTTGACAAAAACGGTGTTGCTGTTTACATCGAGGTGGCTCCGGTAACTGTAAAAGGCATTGTCTATGCTGTTGATGCAGATGATAATAAGATAGAGATTGTGGAAAAAACCTGGGGTCAGGAAAAGGAACGTAACAGAAACGCAAACAAGTTAATGGGCTCTCTGAAAAATACCAAAAAATCAGGTGAACAGCCCAAAGAACAGGAACAGGAAAAAAACATTACTGAAACAATTGCCATTACGGCAGTTCCTGTTGAATACTCAGTCACAGATGATGCAGCTATTACCTTAAACGGTGATAATGCTGAGCTTGAGGATTTGGAGGCAGGGGATATCGTTATCCTGACTCTGAATGATGACAATGAGGTAACAACCATAAAGGCCTATTCAATGCCAACCCAAACAATTGTTCAGGATGATGAAAATAATGATGAAGACGAAAACGATGAAGATGATGAAGATGAAGACGACAATGATGATGATGACGATGACGTATCAGCCAATGTAAATATTCAGAATGATAATGGTAAAAAAGGCTACAAACAAAAAATGTAATTCTTAAGGTAAGTTTCCGTTAAAAACCCCCGCTCAGGGGTTTTTTTTTATACTTCAGGAAGGTATATTCTTATTATTTTGACCGGTATCATTGACAAATAGTGCTTTGAAGTATATTATATGAGTAAGTACATATATCAATAGACACTCATGTTGATAAATCCTAGTAAAAGGCAGGTGATATAATGGGTGTGGAGGCTATTGACAGGATTGCAAAATTCCTCAAGATATTAGCTGACGCTAACCGTTTAAGGATAATATCGGCAATCGGGAAAACAGAGTGTTCGGTTTCCGGAATAATGAATGATACCGGACTACCCCAGACACTAGTGTCTTTTCACCTCAGGATATTGCGTGAAGCCGGACTTGTTGAAACTGAACGGAAGGGAGCTTTTATTTATTACCGGCTGAAAGATCACGGCCTGATAGATTTGCTTTCTGCCTGTGAGACCTATACCTCGGAAGGTGATAATAATTTTGACGGACCACAAATATTTTGCTCTTGTCCGTCATGGTTCTTTAAGAAAACTTAAAAAGATTATAAATTTGAAGGAGGGATTTAATGTGATGATGGGCATGATGGGTAAAATGGGTCCGATGGCTGGCGCTGGCTTTAATCCTTCAGAGATGTGCCGCCAGATGACTTCATCTGTAACCAAAGCAGCCGAAATGGGAAGTTATGCAACTCCCGAAGTGAGGGCTTTATTTGAAGACTGGGTTACCGAAGCAGAAAAGGATGTTCTGAATTTTATTAAAGCAAATAAACAGGCTGCTCCGTCTGCAATTGCGGATCAATTAAAGATTAGTGAGAACAGTGTCATATTTTTTATCAGCAGGCTGGCACAGCAGCAGAAAATCAGAATCACAGGCATAGAAATTTGTGATCCGCCGCCTGAAAATGAAATTCAAAAGCAATCTCTAGGGACAGAGCCAGAGCAGAATAACCAGTCCGGCGGCGGAGGCTGAGGCTAGAAATAATCTGTTTTGGATAAACAGAATGAGCATCAAACTAAGTCATCTAATTTAAAGTTTTTAATTTGTCTTCCAGCCATAGATGCATTAATTGAGCTTCCACCATATTGGAACTGGCTATTTCGGCAATGAACTGGTTCCTTATTTCAGAATCATTCTCCAGTTTGGTGACAAAATCGTTATACCCCTGGTGGGATTTCTTTTCAATAAAACTGTAGGCTTTAATAACCTCACGATCACTGGCAGCATTTACGGTAATACCAAACAGTTGTCCGATGATATCGCCGCTTTCCACAATAATTGATGGTTTTCCACCCATGTTTAAAATAACGGCTGTTACTTTATTTATGTGCTCTTTTTCAATTTCCATAAACCTTCTGAAGGTTCTGCGGGTATCCTTGTCACGATGATTCAGGAAGTTTTCATACATACCCAGGTGGCCATGCTCCAGTGTCAGGATCTTATTTAATTCCCTGATAAGTTCTTTATCTTTCATATTGCTGAATCCTCCTTTTATTCAGGTATGTCCGGCGAATATGCCATTGAAAGCCCCAAGCCTTTAGCAATAAGTTCATCCAGGGCAAATAGGTCATCCTTATTAACCTGGGCGGCAGATGTCTTCCCCAATGCCCGGACGCCCTCTACAAGTTCTTCCTTACAAGATTTAAGATACTTTGCCAGACTTTGGGCTCCTGATGCCACATCAAAATCAACGGCATATTTTCCATCATACCAGACGATTTGAGTTGGCGGCTCGAAAGGCAAAGCCTTTAATACCTGGGTATGTGACATCGCAAACAAAGAAATGCCGCCAATATATGCGGCGTCTGCACCTAAGGCCAGTACCTTCAGGATATCTCCAGGGGTTTGTATTTTCCCTGATGCAATTAATGACACTTTGTTACTTAACCCATTTTTTCGTAAAAATTCTGCAGCCCGGTTAACGGCAAATACGGTGGGTACTCCGAAGTCGTCCTGCAAGATTGGAGCCGAGCCCTTGGTAGCTGCTTCAGCGCCGTCTATTGTAACGAAATCAATACCACCGTTAACCAGCCACCTGAGATCGCTTTCAAGATGCTTACCGGCGCCTATCTTGGCGCCAATAGGAATATCACCGGCAATACTTTTCAGCTTGCGGACAAGCCGGGGGATTTCAGATGGGTGTTCAATTTCGGCATGACGTGCATGGAGCACAGCATCTTTGCCCAATCCCACTCCAAATCCTTTTTGCAGCTTCAAATCAAAGAAACCTATGTTGTTTTTGTGACCTGTACCTGCGGTTGCCCCCTGTCCGAACTGGATTTCTACAGCATCTGCCTGTCGAATAGTTTTATCGGATTTATTCCAGCTGCCCCGGTTATACTGTAAAATAAGTTTTTTGGCTGCCTTTCTTTCACTGGGGAGAAACGGTCCTTCTCCGGTGTTGGTTGCGGTTCCTGCCATGCCGGCTCCTTTAGCAAGAGCGATTTTAGCTTTTTCCGACAGTGCCGCGCCATACGCCATCCCGGCTATCATAACAGGAATATCGATTATCAGGGGTCTCTTACAAGCCTTACCGATGTGAACCTTTGTATTCACCGGAGTTTCCAGTGGAGTCGGCATTGTATGGAGCTGGCTGATATTAAACATTACCTGCTCAAGACCGGGAAACTTTTTTGGAGTACCCAGAGGACGTTTAATAACTTTACCTTCCTGTGCCCGCAGGTTCGTTTCGGCAATCACCTGAGGCGTATACTTTGTTGTTGCTGAAAACAGCTCCCACAAGTTCTCATCATATAAATCAGTCATAATCGTTTTAGCGGCATCTGTTATCACATCCCTGAAGATTAACCTGCCCAGCAATTTTACAGCCTGATAGCCCAGGATCGATCCCAGGGAGTAGATTAATAACCTGTCAGATAACTTGCTGTTCATCCTGTCAAACATCCTGTCCAACATCCCTTTCCAATGTTTCCATGATTAACTTTCCCTTAATTGTATCCTTTTATTTAAATCCGGACCATTGGCGGAGGTTTTTGTTTCATCACCATAAAAAGGGAGCGCCCATAAGTTAGGTACTTATGTGACACTCCCATGCAAGCGGCAGTTGAACCGCTCTTTTTTTATTTGTTCATTGTGTTTTTTTAATTATCTTTACTTTTAATATTCTTGAGCCCACTACCTCTGCGGCCTGGAATATATAGCCATCAAATGAAACCTCGTCACCATTTCTGGGTTTCCGGCTTATTTGGGTGAAAACATACCCCCCAATGGTTGTGATGCCTTCCTCGTCAATCTCAACACCGAGAATTTCTGAGATATCCTCCAGCAGTACCCGCCCATTGACCTCATAATCCGTTTCATTAACCTTTTTTATATGAGGCTGTTCCCGGTCAAATTCATCATATATTTCCCCAACCAGTTCCTCTAACAGGTCTTCAATTGTTACCAAACCCGCAGTACCACCGAACTCGTCCGCAACTACCGCCATATGAGTCCGCTGGCTGCGCATCTTTTGCACCAGGTGGGAAATAGGTACCCCTTCGGGAACGATTAGAATATCACGCTTTAATTGGGAAATATCCTTTACCGGATTGTCTCTGATTGAGATCATATCCCTGACATGTATCATCCCGATGACATTATCCTTATCATCATCACATAGCGGATATCTGGTATGCCCGTATTCTTTGATCACATTCAATGCCTCATCAATTGTATCCTGAATATAAAGGCAAATCATGTCCTGTCTTGGAACCATGACTTCGCCGGCTATCCGGTCGGAGAATTCAAATACATTATCCAGTAGAGTGCTTTCCATTTTGTCCAGGAATCCATGACGCTCACTGGCATCTACCAGCATACGCAGTTCTTCTTCAGTATGGGCAAGGTCTGCTTCGTTTGCCGGCGCTATGCCAAATAACCGCAGTATGGAGTTGGCCAAGCCGTTAAGCAGAAAAATAACCGGATAAAAAATGCGGTAGAATGTCTTCAACATACCGGCAGTTGCCAGAGCAGTTTTTTCGGCGCTCTGTATTGCCAGTGATTTTGGCACCAGTTCACCCAGGACAATGTGGAGGAAGGTTATCATTAAAAAGGCAATAATCAAAGCAACAGTATGTGTATAAACAGGTGACCAGCCAATTGTATTGGAAAACAAGGGTTCCAGCAGTGAGGCAATGGCAGGTTCACCCAGCCAGCCCAATCCCAGGGAGGCGAGCGTGATTCCCAACTGGCAGGCAGATAGATAAGCATCCAGCTTGGAAGTTACATCAAGAGCGACAGCGGCTTTTTTAGAACCATTTTCCTCAAGTTCTGCCAGGCGGGTCTTCCTCACTTTAACCAGAGAAAACTCTGCAGCCACAAAGAATCCGTTTAAAACTACCAGGAATAATGCCACCAATATCTTAAACAAACTCCACATAAAGCTTTCGATGGGAAAACATCTCCTTTTAAGATTTTTTAATTAATCAATAGGTTCATTGAACATAATCATCAATGCCTGCAGAACCAGTACACTCTTATTTATGATATCGGCTGAAACCACCCTGACCTGTTCATCTGACCCGCAGAGACGGATAGCAGGATAAAGTCCGGCTACTTCTTTTTGTAAATTGTCCAAATACCGCCGAATATTTGCAGTTTTTTCAAATAAATCGCTGCTTTTATTTTCTTTAAATAGTTCACAGATTTCATGCAGGGAATAGTGCTGCTTCATTAATTATGCCCATTTGTGTGTAATAATCTACGGTACGGGAGCTTACGCCGGCTAACCGGGCCAGTTCACCGATCCGGAGGAATTTTACAGCGTCCCCAAATAAACCAACCCCTTTATGGATAATGACAAGTTGTTCTGCTTAGCATGAATATACAGTAGCGCGTTATGTTAGTCAATACTATAATTATCACTTTGGTTTAAGCCCTGTTCTCAATCAAAAACTGCCCGAAATTTGTGATCATGTAACCGGTATACTGCAGCTGGTTGTTGAGTAGTTTTACCAAGCTGATAATGGCTTCTGGATAAATGCTGAAATTCGTTATATAATAATGATAAAAGCATAAAAAGGAGTCATAAATGCCTAATAAAAGCAAAATAGTCCTGAGAACAATCAAAAGGTACGTTTTTCTGCTGATTGGTGCAGTATTTACTTCTATAGGATTAGAAATATTCCTTGTCCCAAATAATATAATTGACGGTGGAGTGGTAGGTATATCAATTATCTCCAGTCATCTCACCAAACTTCCGTTAGGTTTATTCATTTTCATCTTAAATCTGCCGTTTTTGGCGATAGGATACAAACAGATAGGTAAAACTTTTGTATGGTCAACCTTATTTGCAGTTACGGCATTATCAATAGGTGTAACTGTTCTTCACCCTATCCCTGGCTTAACAAAAGATGTTTTACTGGCATCTGTTTTCGGAGGGATTACTATAGGCATCGGTGTCGGACTAATCATCCGTTATGGAGGATCCCTTGACGGTACGGAAATTGTAGCCATTATCCTGGACAAGAGAACAGGGTTTTCCATCGGTGAAATTGTTATGTTCTTTAACCTCTTTATCTTATCAAGCGCCGGTTTAGTCTTCGGTTGGGATAAAGCAATGTATTCACTTATAGCGTATTTCATTGCTTTTAAGGTCATTGATGTGACTGTGGAAGGTCTGGAGGAATCAAAATCTGTTATAATTGTATCTGACCAGCCCGAAGAAATAGCAGAAGTACTTATGGCAAGATTGGGCCGTGGAGTTACCATCCTTCAGGGGAAAGGCGCTTACACAGGGATATTTAAGGGTGTATTGTACTGTGTGGTAACCAGGCTGGAGATTGCCAAGCTGAAGTCGATTATAGAGGAAAAGGATCCAAATGCTTTTGTGACCTTTAGTGATGTTCACGAAGTTATGGGTGGCAGGTTTAAAAAGAGAGCGATTCACTAAATTTGTGAAACCCACCTGGTGGGTTTTTTTTATGCCGTCAAACTTTGATATGTTGTTCTGAAATTGGTTATCATAACATAAACGTTCACTTCAAGGAAGAATCATAATACCAATACTCATACTATCTATAGGAGGCTAGAATTTTGTTTTTCGATAAATTCCTGAAAGCGTCAAAAAAAGTAGTTGCTTCCGAAAAAAAGAGTTCAAGTACTGTCCGTTATAGAGAAATAAACAAAAGCCTGGAAGAAAACTTAGAAAACATCCTGAAGTCTACCGGCAGTCCTGATGACCTTTTTATCCACCGGGTAGAGGACGGTGTTAAAATCTTTGCTGTTGCCGTGTATTTCGACACCTTGGTGGATAGCAATCTTCTTGGTCAGCACATCATCGAACCATTGAACAAGTTCATTCAGGGAAATACAGGGACACTTACCGAAAAACAAGTCAAATTCTTGCTTTCAGCATCAAAATTAATTGAAGTAAATGATCTTCATAATGCAATTGACAGATTACTTTCAGGATTTGCCCTTGTTTTGGTTGCCAATTCTAAAAGTATTTTTGCAGTGTCCCTGCCCGGGTTTGCCCGCCGGTCCATAGAGGACGCCCAGACAGAGAGAGCAGTTAAAGGCCCGCGGGAAGGTTTTAACGAGACCATTACTGATAATATCGGCTTGATTAGAAGATATATCAAAGACCCTAATCTGAGGCTGGAAAAGAAAAAAATCGGGGAAAGGACCAAAACCGAAATAGCCGTAGTTTATCTCAACGATGTTGCTAACCCTGACATTGTCAAGGAAGTCCATAAACGGCTTGAGCAGATAAAGATTGATGGTATCCTCGAAAGCGGTTACATAGCTGAGTTGATTACCGACCGGCGGTTGACACCCTTTCCCCTGGTGCAGGAAACGGAGAGACCGGATAAGGTTGCTTCAGCCATATTGGAGGGAAGAGTTGCCATCATGGTTGACCGTTCTAACTTCAATATAATTGTACCGGTAACCTCCAACGAGTTTTACCAGACCCAGGAAGATTTTTATTCTAACTGGATTACAGGAACCATAATCAGACTGATAAAGGCAGCGGGCACGATTTTTGCTGTGACACTACCGGGTTTTTATATTTCGATGATTTCAGTCAATCCAGAGTTGCTGCCTCCTTCGGTCGTACAATTGGAAGCGTCTGCCCGGACTCAGATGCCATTTCCGGCGGTTTTTGAAATGATCACAACTCTGTTTGCATATGAAATTCTAAGAGAAGCCAGTGTGCGATATACTACAAACATGAATATGATCGTGGGGGTTGGCGGCGGCATCGTCATGGGTTTAGCGGCTATCAATGCCGGTGTTGTTTCCGGCATAACTGTTGCTCTTGCAGCATTTTGCGTCCTGGCTACCTTTACGACTTCTAATCCAGCCAAAGAGCAGGCGTGGCGATGGATCCGGTACATCCTGTTTTTTGCCGGCGCCATTTTTGGATTTATGGGAGTAATAGCGACAGGAGTTATAGTTTTGGCGCATATGGCAGGGCTAAAGTCATTCGGAGTATCATATCTGGCGCCATGGGCGCCGCCCCTGATGGTTGATAGCCGATGCTCCGGTGAGACTTCCTTGGTGGCTGAGCTACAGGCGACCGCCGACATATCGCCCGCAGCAGGAAGATAGGCTGGGAGAAACCGAAGGGGAGGACGAGGCATAATGTTAAAAGAGAAAACAGGGATTGGTCCCGGACTTTTGTTCATGGTAATGTATATCAGTATGTTCAGTTATGGCGTAATGCATCCAATATCTGTGGCTGCAAAATATATGGGCAATAACGGTTACTGGGGATTTTTGATGGCTTTTATCATATCGATTCCGGTAATAGCCTTAATAACCTTGTTAGGAAAACGTTTTCCCAAAAAGTCTGTGATACAATATCTGCCGGAAGTTTTTGGTACTTTTACGGGGAAGTTCCTGGGTTTAATTTATCTTGGATTTATCATGGTGTTAATGATTTGGGCCAGCAGAGCCATTTCGGAAGAAATCAGTGTTTATTTTCTCAGCAGGACACCGATGTGGGTATCAATTTTTGTTTTCCTGGGAGTTGCTGCTTATATAGCTCACCAGGGTATTGAAGGGCTCACCAGGCTGGCGGCATTCATTTTTCCGGTAACCTTTCTTTTTGGTATATTGGCGATATTGTTTTCTTTTCAAAACTTTCAACTGGATAATATCCGACCAATCTTTTTAATCGACGGGTTCAAAATACCTTATGGGTCGCTGCATATGTTTTACCCGTTTATTCCGCTGCTGACAGTATTGATGATTTATCCATACCTGACGGAAAAACAAAAAAGTTTTAAGGTTATAACTGGGGCAACTGCACTGGTTTTTGCCGTTATTTTTTTGGTTATTCTTAGTGGAATAGGCAACTACAGCGCTCCAGGGATCTCGCGGTACAGTTGGGCGACTTTAGAACTAACCAGAAAGGCTAACCTGCCTTTTGCGCTGCAATCCTTTGGGTTGTTTTTTGGGGCGACCTGGTTGAGCCAGGCTTTGGTTGGAACGGGGTTCTTTTACTATATCCTGTCAGAGGGGATGTCCGAGTTGTTAAAGGTGTTAAATTATAAGTGGTTTACCCTTATTCTTTTTCCCGTTACTTATTTCTTGATTATGCTGCCTTCCGGAGTAATTGATGTGCGTTATATTTTCCCGTATCTTCGCATTGCCGGTCTTGCTCTGACGCTTGGCCTGCCTTCAGTCATATTGCTTGTGGCGCTGTTAAGAAACCAGGGGTTTAAAAATGTTTCGTAGAGTTTTAGCGCTTATCGTTATTACATTGCTGGTTCCGTTACTGGTTGGGTGTTGGGACGTCCAAGAAGTGAACCGCAGGGGAATCGCAAACGCAGTATTTTTTGGCCTTGGAAACCCCAAGAAGGTTAAAATGGGTATTGCTTTAGTCGTTCCCGGTACGCAGGTGCCGCCCAATGTCGGGACTCTACAGCAGTTTGAGAAACGTAATTTCGTTTTATCCGGAGAAGGCGATTCAATTGTTGAGGCTTGGGCCCAAATTCAATCCAATGTAGAGAGAGATATTTTCTTCGGCCAAATCAGGGCTATTGTGCTTTCAGACAAGTTTGCCCGTGAGAATATCAATGACCTTTTAGATTTTATCGGGAGGATACCGCTGGTACCCCCAAAGACAAAGGTTCTGATTACAAAAACTGACCCTGTAAAACTCTTCGACATGAAAAACAATGCTAATGACCCTATAGGTAACTACGTGGATTTTTTTGCCCAGTCACCGTTTAAGAGATCATTTGCTATCCCGGTAGACTTGTGGAAGGTTAATTCTATTATTGACAAAAAAGCAGGTGATATTTATATTCCGATGATTGAACAATCACAAAACAATTATAAAATAGCGGGCACGGCGGTATTTTCCCGCAACCGTATGGTTGGCGAGTTGTCTATGGATGAGACCCAGACACTTGCCACAATCAGGGGTACAGATGTGGGATACCAAACATTCCCCATGGGAGAAAACAATTATAAGGCTTTTAAGAATGTTCGTTCAAAAACTGATATAACGACAAAAGTGTCGTCTGAGGGAATACTTACTTTTGATGTTAAGTCTAAGATTCAAGGGATATTGGTAGAAAATGTCCCTCACCGGGAAATTCTTCTAAAAGAAAAAAAGGAAATTGAAAAACAGGGTGAGATGTTAATTAAAAGAAAAATCGAAAACCTGTTAGCAAAACTACAGGGTTTAGACTCAGACCCGGTAGGTTTTGGCGATAAGGTAAGGATTGAATATCCCGGACAGTGGAAAAATATTGATTGGTACAAGGTCTATCCCGGGGCAAAATTTAATGTTGAGACAAAATTCACAATAAAAGAGACTGGATTATTCAGGTAAGGAAATAAGGTGGCCTAAAAATGTTGCGTAAAAATATATTTTTGGTTGTTATATTATTTATCATGCCCTTTTTAACAGGATGTTGGGATGTTGAAGAAATACCCCGGCGGGGAATATCAAATGCCGTGTTTTTTGATACCGGCAATCCCAAAAAATTAAAAATGGGTGTTGCTTTAACTGTTCCCGGTTCTCAGGTGCCTCCCAATGTTGGGGCAGTTCAGCAATTTGAGAAACGCAATTTCGTTATATCCGGAGAAGGTGACTCATTAGTTGATGCCTGGACCCAAATTCAATCCAACACTGAAAGAAATATTTTCTTTGGACAGACCCGGGTAATTGTTATTTCAGACAAGGTGGCCCGTAAGAATATAAATGATCTGTTGGATTTTATCGGGCGGATTCCATTGGTGCCGCCCAACACAAATGTTCTGATTACAAAAACAGATCCCGCAAAACTTTTCGATATAAAAAATAATGCTAATGACCCTATAGGCAACTATGTCGATTTTTATTTTCGTTCGCCGTTTAAGAGGTCATTGGCTATCCCCGTGGATTTGTGGAGAGTCTATTCTGTTCTTGATAAAAGAACAGGTGATTTATATATTCCGATAATTGACCAATCGCAAAATAACTACAAAATAGCCGGCACCGCAGTTTTCTCCCGCAACCGTATGGTTGACGAATTGAGTGTGGATGAAACGCAAACCCTTGCTTTGATCAGGGGTACAGATGTAGGATACCAAACAATACCACTCGGGGAAAACAAGTATGCGGCTTTTAAGAATGTTGTTTCCAAAACCCAAATAACACCTAAATTATCTTCTGACGGAACAATGACTTTTGACGTTAAAGCTAAAATCCATGGGGTTATGGTAGAAAACGTTCCACGCCGCGAAATTTTACTGAAAGAAAAAAAGGAAATCGAAAGACAGGCTGAGATGTTAACCAAAAGAAAAATCGAAGACCTGATAGTGAAACTACAGGGTTTAGAATCAGACCCGGTAGGTTTTGGGGATAAATTACGGATTGCGTATCCCAGTCAGTGGAATAAAATTGACTGGCATCAGGTGTACCCGGCAGCGAAATTTTTTGTAAATACCAGTTTCACCTTAAAAGAAACAGGATTATTCAGGTAGAACGCAGGAGACTGCGATTTTGTCTCTACTCCCCCAAAAGTTTCAAACCCACTATTGTGGGTTTTTTCCATTATGACCAAAATTCGACGTTTTCTCCAAAGGATAAATATCTGCATATGTCGAATCACAAACTACATATGATTTAAACAAGAAATTTATTGAGTCCAATCGAACGAAGCAGGAATGAGGAGCTGAAGAGTTTGGGGAGCAGAAAAACAATTTGCCCGATAGTTGGTGTTGGTGCTTCGGCCGGAGGTTTGGAATCTTTTTCGAGATTATTAAGAAATCTGCCTGTTGATACCGGTATGGCGTTTGTACTTGTTCAGCACATGGAACCTAAACATAAGAGCATATTGGCTGACATTCTTTCCAGGACGACCAATATGCCAGTTATCGATGTGAAAAATAAAACTGTGGTAAAACCTGACCATATCTATGTCATTCCAGCAGGAATGGACGCGACTGTTTTAAAAGGGACCCTTTACCTTGTGCCACGGACGGAAAAAGTTTCGCAGTATAAGCCTATTGATACCTTTTTGGAATCACTGGCAAAGAATCAAAATGGTACGCCAATTGGGGTGATACTATCGGGAAACGGTACGGACGGTTCCCAGGGATTGAGAGCTATAAAAACTGTTGGCGGCATAACCTTTGCCCAAACTCCAGAATCTTCAAAATACGATGGTATGCCGCAGAGCGCTATCACTTTAGGTGCTGTCGATTTTGTCTTGACGCCTGAAGAAATTGCCGGTAAGCTGGGGAAAATAGCCTGTTCCGGTGTTTTAAAAAAAATAGAGATAGAAACCGATGAGTTGTTTAATGCTGATGAACTCAACAAGGTATTTATGATGCTGTATACTGTCAGCGGCACAAATTTTGCTGAGTATAAACAACTTACAATACAGCGGCGTATATTGCGGCGCATGGGCTTACACCTGATTCAAAAACTGGATGATTATGTCGATTACCTTGGGCAAAACCCAGCGGAAGTTGCCGCCCTGCATCAAGATTTATTAATCAATGTGACTAGTTTTTTTCGGGACTTTGAAGCATTTGAGACCTTAAAAAAATTGATTTTCCCGAGCATTATGGAAAACAGAACTCCTGATGAAACTGTTCGGGTGTGGGTACCGGGGTGTTCGACAGGAGAAGAGGCTTATTCAATCGCAATATTCTTAACGGAGTATTTGGAGTCTATAGCCATCAATATCCCTATTCAGATTTTCGCCACAGATGTTAATGAGACTGTCATTGAAAGGGCCCGGGCAGGCATATACCCGAGAACTATTGAGAACGATGTCTCATCAGAACGTCTCCGACGGTTTTTTGTCAAGGTGGAAGAAGGATACCAGATTAATCGAAAAGTCCGTGATATGTGCATTTTCGCCAGGCAGGATATATCCAAGGACCCGCCTTTCTCCCGGTTGGATATGATCAGTTGCCGGAATGTAATGATTTATTTGGGTCCTGTTTTACAAAAGAAAATGTTTGCCTTTTTTCATTATGCCCTCAAGCCGAAAGGATTTCTCTTTCTTGGAACATCGGAGTCTGTTGGTGTATATTCAGATTTATTTGATTTGGCAGATAAAAAGTATAAGATTTATTTGAAAAAGTCGGTATCAACTCCGTTAATTTATGATTGTCCATTCAACGAGTATGCACCAACTATTGAAAAGATTGAGGTAAAAAGTCAGTATCCTGCAGCTGAACGGCTGATTTCTGATGTGAAAGAACAATCAGACCGTATTGTCATTAATAAATTTGCTCCGGCTGGTGTAATTATTAATGAAGCGCTGGAAGTTATTCAGTTTCGCGGACATACCGGGGCTTATCTGGAACATGCTTCCGGAACACCGAGTCTGAACCTTTTAAAAATGGCCCGTGACGGCTTGCTGCTTGGGCTTCGAGCTGCTGTTAACCAGGCCAAAAAGGAAAATCGTCCGTTCACAAAGGAAGGATTACACGTTATTTATAATGGCCAATCCAAAATTGTAAGTGTTCATGTAATTCCTATCGAGGAATCATCTTACAAAGCACGTTATTTCTTGGTTTTATTTGAGAACGCTGCTTTGCCAACTTTTTCCAAGGGATGGAATACCCATCCTAATCTGAGAAGAAAAGGACAAATCAAGCAACAGGACGAAAATCGTGAGATTGTCAGGTTGAAGGAAGAACTTATTGTCAACAAGGAGTATCTTCATTCTGTTATCGATCAGCATGAGTCTGCAAATGAGGCACTGCGGGCTGCAAACGAGGAAATACAGTCAAGCAACGAAGAACTGCAGAGTATGAATGAAGAACTGGAGACTGCCAAAGAAGAGCTCCAATCTATCAATGAAGAGTTGATGACGTTAAATGACGAATTACATCACCGCAACCAGGAATTAAACGACATCAACAGCGATGTACAAAACCTGTTCCGCTGTATCGATATCCCCGTCGTTATACTCACTGGTGCTCTCTGCATACGTCGTTTCAATTACCCGGCGGAAAAGCTGTTGAACCTGATTGCTACCGATGTCGGCCGCCCCATCAGTAATATTAATCCCAATGTTAATATCCCTGATTTAGAGCAAGAAATCCTTGAAGTTATTGATAAATTTATCTCTAAAGAAAAAGAAGTGCAGGATAAGTGGGGCTTCTGGTATTCCATGCAAATACGGCCCTACAAAACCGCAGAAAACAAGATAAACGGGGTAGTACTGACATTTGTTGATATTGATGCTTTAAAAAACAGCCTGACGTTATCCCAGGAAGCCTGTGAATACGCTGAAGCAATTGTGGAGACCGTGAGAGAACCGCTCCTGGTCCTGGACGCGAATCTGCATCTCACATCAGCCAACATGGCTTTTTATCATACATTTCGGGTTACACCGGAGGAAACCCGAAATCAGCTTATTTTTGATATGGGAAACGGTCAGTGGAATATTCCCCGGCTGCGAGAACTCTTAACGGATATTCTCTGCAACAATACCATTTTCACGGATTTTAAAGTCGAATATGATTTTCCAAATATCGGTCGCAGGACAATGCTGGTCAATGCCCGTCCGATCATTACTTTAAAAACCCGGGTGAAGTTGATCCTGATGGCCATTGAAGACATTACTGATGGGAAATAGCCCTAGCCCAAAAGGAGGAGTTGTCTTGGCCAAGTTTGATACAAATATTGCGCCAGAGGATATTAAATCAGTCAATACTCCGCAATCTATTGACAGCGTAGAAACAGGTGCAATTCAGCGGCTATTGGAAGAATTGCAGACTAAACAATTGGACTTGGAGACGCAACGCCAGACACTGATGGAAGCCCTTGAGGACTTGGAAGAATCAAGGAACTGTTATGCGGCTCTGTACGACTTTGCTCCGGTTGGTTATGTCACCTTCGATGACAGGGGCTGCATTCAGGAGATTAACCTTACCGGCGCATCTTTAATTGGCAAAGAACGGTCCCTGTTGATAGGCACTCCTTTTTGCAGTTTGGTAATAAAAAGCGATTTGAAGCTGTTTCTAAACCATCTGCGTAATTGCAGGCGATTTAATCAAAAGGTTGTTACAGAATTAAGTCTTGTTACCAAAAACAGCTCACCTGTTCAAGTGCAATTACTTAGTGTCCCGATTCAAATCGCCGGCAAAAACATTTCTCGCTATAGAACCATTATTACAGATATTACAGAACGCAAAATGTTGGAAAAAGAACTATCCCGTCTTGAACGATTAAATTTAATAGGTGAAATGGCTGCGAGTATCGCTCACGAAATCAGGAATCCTATGACTACAGTCAGCGGTTTTCTGCAATTGTTTAAATGCAGCAAAGAGTTTATGAATCATAAAGAAAACCTTGACCTTATGCTAGAAGAACTGGAACGGGCCAATTCAATTATTTCGGAGTTTCTTTCACTTGCAAAAAACAAGGTTGTTAATTTAAATTATCATAATCTGAACACTATTGTCAAAGCACTCTATCCATTGCTTCTGGCTGATGCGCTCCGGACCGGTAAAAACATTAAGTTGGAACTCGGCGATATCCCTGATCTATTGGTAGATGAGGAAGAAATTCGTCAAGTGATTTTTAATCTTTTTAATAATGGCATCCAAGCCATGTCATTCGAAGGAACTCTGACCATAAAAACATATGTAGACAGTGAAGCGGTTGTATTAGCCGTTCAGGACCAGGGAACAGGAATCCAGCCCGACCTGATGGAAAGATTGGGTACCCCTTTTCTTACCACTAAAGAAAACGGTACCGGCTTGGGTCTTACGGTTTGTTACAGCATAGCAGCCAGGCATAATGCTATTATCAAAGTGAAATCCTTACCCCGGGGAACCACATTTTCAGTACGGTTCAGGTTGGCATAAGAACAATCTAAACCCGCCTTTGCGGGTTTTTATATTTTCTGGCAAGAAAAACTCTTTGAGCCACTCCTATTTTCACGGTTAGACCCTATATGGCGGTGGTTCCATGGTAAAGCCTTTCAGCTTTCCATATTCAAACAGTTTATCGTACAAATCCATTTCCTCAATTGCAAATTTCTTAAATTTTTGCCTGATTGTCGGTGTGGTACTACTCAAAAAAGCTTCAGCATGAGTTTCAACAAAGGATTGAATTCCCCTAAATACACGTCTAAAAATGTATTTATCATCTATAGCTTCATATTGGGTTGCACTCACCACATCAACAGGTGGTCTGTATGGAAGCTGTATTCCGTATTCGCCAAGGATAGTTTCCAATTCAGTAACCTGTTGGGTAAGGGTCTTACCCCCCAGGTCAAGAACCATTTTAAGATCATTATCCCTGGCAAAGTTTCGAAAAATAATAGTTGTATTTAAGATAGAATATCTCTCCGACAAATGGTCCCAAAGATGCCATACTTCAGATACACTAATTAGTGTTTGTTTATCCCGAACCGTGGTCCCTAACTCAGAAATCTTTTGAAAACCGCTAAAAATATCCAATTTAGACTCACTCCTATATTATTGTCTATAAATAGGTGGCATCGACAAATAATTTTTCATTTTACCATACTCTACAATGAGATCAAATAGCTTAACGTTTGCTAACAGTATTTTCTTGAATTTTTTTCTTATATAAGGGGACATGGATTGGGTAAAAGACCTGGCTGCTAATGAAATAATTGATTGCACAGTATCAAACATAGTCAAATAAATATATTTATCCGTGATAACCTCTACGTTTCCTATAGCAGTTACCCGTTCAGGATATCTATCCGGTAACGGTACTCCAAATTCTGTCAATAAACCTTCCATCGTTTTTGCTACTTCTACATAAAGTTTTAATATTTTTTTATCCAATAACATCAAGTCCATGTCCTTTGTCAGATTAACTAAAATATTGATTGTATATATCGCATCATACTTTGCCACTAACATATCCCATACGTACCAAGATTCATTAACACCAATCAGATTTTGCTTTTCACCAATTGACAGCCCTATCTGACCAATCCTTTCTATCTTATCCATTATCTCGACCATAGGAAACATCCTCTCTGTTTTTAATATTATGCAAGAATTGTGTGTTCTCTATGTGCAGTTATCGGTTGTCAAATTTAGGGTAGGGAAGAAAACAGTTTCGTAAAGAGGCAGACAAAATGTTATTTTTGCTATATTTTCCTCTGTTGTGATATAATAATAAAAGATTTTCCATGGAGGAATAAGATGAATCAACGAAAGACTATAAATATAGAACATAAGGGGCTTCACTACTGCCTGATGACATTTGGCTGCCAGATGAATGAACGGGATTCGGAAATCCTTGCCGGCATGCTTCAGGAGATGGGGTATCAGCCAACGGGTGAATTAAACAAGGCAGACATCATTCTTCTCAATACCTGCTGTGTCAGGGAAACCGCCGAGAACAAGGTTTGGGGCAGAATTGGGGAACTGAAGGCCCTGAAGAGTGAAAACCCGGACCTGATTATCGGCATCTGTGGCTGTATGACACAGCAGTCTGAAATGGCAGCAAAGGTCAGGAGACGCGCTCCTCATGTAGAACTGGTTTTTGGAACCCATAATGTGCACCGGCTGCCGGAACTGGTTGGCAAAATAAAGGAAGAACGCCAGGCAGTTATAGATATCTGGGAAACTGAGGGGAATATAGTCGAGAACCTGCCCTCAAAGCGGACTGAAGGCATCAGGGCTTATGTGACCATTATGTATGGCTGCAATAATTTCTGTACTTATTGTATCGTCCCTTATGTGCGCGGGAGGGAACGGAGCCGTCTGCCTGCAGATGTCATCAGAGAGGTTGCGGGACTCGTTAGTGAAGGCTTTAAAGAGGTAATGCTCCTGGGACAAAATGTTAATTCCTATGGAAAAGACCTGGAACCCAAGACTGAATTTGCCGACCTGCTTCAGGAACTTGACAGGATTGAGGGCATGGCAAGGATCAGATACATGACCTCCCATCCCAGGGATTTCAATGACAAGCTGATAGATGTAATTGCTTCAACTGAGAAGGTTTGTGAACACTTCCACCTGCCGGTGCAGGCCGGTGGCAATAATGTTCTGAAGGAAATGAACAGGGGATATACCAAGGAATCATATCTGAACCTGGTAAATAAAATAAGAAAGAAAATGCCTCATGCCAGTATCACTACAGACCTGATCGTGGGATTCCCGGGTGAAACAGATGATGACTTCAGGGAAACCCTTGACCTGCTGCAGCAGGTCAGGTTTGATGCGGCATTTACCTTTGTTTACAACAAGCGTTCCGGGACTCCGGCAGCTGAAATGACTGACCAGGTTCATGACCAAGTTAAAAAGGAACGGATTCAAAAGCTGATTACCCTGCAGAACAGTATCAGCCAGGAAAACAACCTGGCCCAGCTGGGCAAAACCCATGAAATACTCGTTGAAGGTGTTAACAGCGGCAACGCGGACCTGATGGAAGGCCGTACCAGGACAAATAAGCTGGTGTTTTTCAGGGGAACTCCTGAAATGACAGGGCGGCTGCTGCAGGTCAGGATAACCGAAGCCGGAACCTGGCATCTTGATGGTGAGCTGATTTAAAAAAAGGTTTTTATATTCTATTGTCGAAGATATTATGAATTGGAGGTGAGTCAGATGTCAGCAGCGATTATGGAAAAGGCCAATGAATTAGCCGAACTTATTGCCGGCAGCGCCGAACTCGAGATTATGAAGATCAGAGAAACAGACATGAATAAGGACCTGGAGGCAGTCAAGATTATCGGTAAATTTCAAAAGGTTCAGGAAGACATTTACAAAAAGCAGATGAGCGGGCAGGAACTTAGTGATGAGGATAAAAAGAATGTTTCTGAAATGGAAGTCATAATGAATGGCAATCCTGCTATTAAGGCTTATATCGAGGCTTCCCAGAATTTTGAGAATCTCCTCAGGAGTGTAAACCTTATTATTACCAAAGCTCTTTCCGGAGACCAGGGGGGCTGTGACTGCGGGTCAGATGAATGCGGACCTTCCTGTGGTTCGGGATGCAGCTGCAGCTAAAACTTCATTAATTTATTGAATTATGGGAAAAAATCAGGGGAGTGTCTTCGAAAAGAGGCACTCTCTTTACTTTAACAAACTTTTGTTCAAGGCCAGATTATGGTATTATTATATGGACAGGGCATTAATACTAGGGAGGGACACTCTTGACAGAACTCACTCCAATGATGAAGCAGTATCTCACTATAAAAGAACAGCATCCGGATACAATCCTTTTTTTCAGACTGGGAGACTTCTATGAGATGTTTTTCAATGATGCAGAGGTTGCCTCAAAAGCCCTGGAAATCACGCTTACCGCACGTGACAGCGGCAGCGGACAAAAAACCCCCATGTGCGGCGTGCCTTATCATGCCGCTGAATCATATATTGCCCGCCTTATTGACAAAGGCTTCAGAGTAGCTATCTGTGAACAGGTGGAAGACCCCCGGACCGCTAAAGGGATTGTGAAACGGGAAGTGACCCGTATTATCACTCCCGGTACGGTTACCGAAAGCAGTATGCTGGATGAAACCAGGTATAATTTCCTGATAGGTATTGTCAGGGATGACCTGGGATACGGAGTGGCAGTTGCCGAGGTTTCCACGGGTTACTTTGCTATGACTGAAATCACCGGGCCCATGGCCTTGAGCAGGCTCCTTGATGAAATATCCCGCCTGAAACCGGTTGAGTGCATCCTTCCCGATGAATTAAAAGAAAACAAAGAAATCCAGGCCAAATTATCGGCATTCAGGGGCCTGTCTTTAAATTATTTTTTGCGGAAGTCATTCTCCTCCGGCGTCTCCTATAACGCTTTACTGGAGCATTTCGGGACATGTTCCCTGGAGGGCTTTGGCTGTGAAGGGATCCAACTTGGGATCAGAGCTGCCGGAGGTGTGCTGGCCTTTCTCAAGGAAACCCAGAAGAAGGCCCTGACACATATCAACAAGATTGTGCCATATACCACCGACTTTTACATGCTGCTGGACAATGCCACTCGCAGAAACCTGGAGCTGACCCAGACAATCAGGGATGGCCAGAAAAAAGGGTCGCTTTTGTGGGTTGTTGACCACACTGTTACCGCAATGGGAGCGAGGCTGCTGAAGCTTTGGCTGGAACAGCCCCTCCTGGATATAGCCACAATCTCGGAGCGGCTTGACGCGGTAGAAGAGCTGGCAAGCAATGCAATCATCAGGAGTGACCTCAGGAAGCTGCTGGACAGGGTTTATGACCTGGAACGGCTTGCAGGAAGGATTGCTTATGGTTCTGCCAATGCCAGGGATTTAATAGCCTTGAAGGGTTCCCTGGAGGTTATGCCACAGGTGTGTGATCTGCTTCGGGATGCATATTCTCCCGGCCTGGCACGAATCCAGGAAACGCTTGACTCCATGGACGATGTCGTCAGCCTCATCAGGGACTCCATTCATGAGGAGCCGCCTCTTTCGGTAAGAGACGGAAACATTATTAAAACAGGCTTTAGTCCTGATGTTGACAAGCTGAGGACCGCTTCCCGGGAAGGGAAACAGTGGATAGCCTCCCTTGAAGCCCAGGAAAAGGAACGGACAGGGATAAAGTCCCTGAAAGTAGGTTTTAACAAGGTATTTGGGTATTATATTGAAGTCACCAGGTCAAACCTGGCCATGGTGCCTGTGGAATATACCAGGAAACAGACCCTGGCAAATGCTGAGCGTTATATTACACCACAGTTGAAGGAATATGAGAACCTGATTATGGGCGCTGAGGACCGGGTAACCCAGCTGGAGTATGACCTGTTCTGCGAGATACGTGAAAAAATAAACAGGGAAGTCCGGCGCATTCAGAAATGCGCCTCTCTGATAGCGGCTCTTGATGTATACCGGTCACACGCGGAAGCAGCCGTAAGAAACAATTATACCAAACCGGTGGTCACAGACGGTGATGTGCTGGAAATAAAAGAGGGCAGACACCCTGTTGTGGAAAAGATGCTCTCAGATGAGCCTTTTGTTCCCAACGATACTTATCTGGACGGGTCAGGCTACCGTCTGGACATAATTACCGGGCCGAACATGGCTGGAAAAAGTACGTATATGAGAGAAGTTGCCCTGATTTGCCTGATGGCCCAGACCGGTTTGTTTGTCCCGGCCGAATATGCCAAAATCGGGATTGTGGACCGGATCTTTACCAGAGTCGGCGCTTCTGATGACCTGGCCACAGGGCAGTCCACCTTTATGGTGGAAATGAATGAGGTAGCCAATATTTTGAATAATGCCACCTCTAAGAGCCTGGTAATCCTTGATGAAATAGGCCGCGGCACCAGTACCTTTGACGGCTTGAGCATTGCCTGGGCAGTAGCCGAATATATCCTGGACACCGGTAAAATTGGGGCCAAGACCCTGTTTGCCACTCACTATCACGAGCTTACCGAGCTTGCCGAAATCTTTCCCGGTGTGCAAAACCACAGCATAGCTGTAAGGGAAAAGGGTGAAGATATAATATTCCTCAGAAAAATAGTCCCGGGAGGAGCAGACCGGAGTTATGGCATTCAGGTCGCCAGGCTGGCAGGCCTTCCCGGTGAGGTGCTTACCAGGGCCAGGGAAATTCTGGCCACCCTGGAAACCACTGAGGACTTGGCTAAAGGACAGCGGGAGGCTGCCGCCGGGAGGAAAAAACATGCCCGGGTTGATGAACGCCGGCAGTTAAGCATTTTTGAGGAACCCGAAAACATTAACCCTGCTATAGAGGAAATCAAAAAACTGGACATTCTCAACCTGACACCTATTGATGCTCTTAACCTGCTTTACAAGCTTCACCTGAAATTACGTGAAGAATAGCAGTTAAAGTAACAGGCTTCTAATTTAAGAATTGTATCTACAAGTAAAGTGAAGGTGATACCTTGTTTATTGGAATCGATGTCGGAGGAACCTATACTGATGCGGTACTTACCGACGGAAGTAAAATTATTGCCAAACATAAAACCATAACCAGACATGATAGTCTGCTGGATAGCCTGATTGCTGCCCTTGATGCGGTCACCCTTAACATTGATGTCACAGGACTCAAACGGATTGTTTTGAGTACTACCCTGGTGACCAATGTCATTGCTGAAAAGAAAATCCCGCCGGTGGCCCTTATTTTGTCGCCGGGTCCGGGGCTGAGCCACGGCGAGTATCGTTTTCACACCCTGACACACATCGTCTCCGGCGCCATTAATTTCAGAGGCCGGGAAATTGTGCCCATAGACAGGGAAGAGGTCATCAGGGCAGGACGGGATATCAAGGCACAGGGTTACAGTACAGCAGCTGTTGTCGGCAAGTTTTCCAACCGTAATCACAGTCACGAAATTCTGATGAAGGGACTGCTGGACAGTGACCTGCACATTGAGATGGGGCATTTGATATCAGGACGGCTCAATTATCCCAGAAGGATAGCGACTACTATGCTGACTGCTGCCACCAAGGGTGTCTTTGCCGGATTTTGGGAGGCAGTCAGGAATTCCCTGAAAAAGCGAAACATTGCGGCCCCTGTTTTTATTTTAAAAGCAGATGGAGGGACGCTGCCGCCTGATTCCTCTCTCAGAATGCCGGTGGAAACCATTTTTTCGGGACCCGCCGCCAGCGCTCTTGGGGCGATGTCACTGTCGCCAAAAGGCCAGACCTCTGTTGTGGCAGACATTGGCGGGACAACTACCGATCTGGCCCTGATATTGTCAGGAAAACCGCTGCTGGCCTCAAAAGGGGCAGCAGTTGAGGATTACCTGACAAATATTACTTCATTTGCCGTCCGGTCTGTACCCCTAGGAGGTGACAGCACAGTTGTCATTACGAAGGGGAAGGTGCAAATACTTCCCCAGAGACAAGGTCCGGCATACTGTATGGGAGGGGAAGGGCTTACCCCTACTGATGCCCTGAGGTTTTTAAACAAGACCGATGTCGGCGATTTATCCAGAGCAGTTCACATCGTTAATAAAATAGCGGCTGAAGCAGAAAGAAAACCTGAAGAATTAGCGGCTGAAATAATTTCAGAGGCAGCCCGAATTATTGTTAATGCTATTGAGCAAATGTTTACTAACTGGGAACAGGAACCCGCCTACAGAATATGGGAGTTCAAACAGAGGGCCAAAATACGCCCCAATAACGTGGTTGGGGTTGGCGGGGCTGCCAAAGGCCTTATCCCGGCAGCTGCTGCCTTGATGAATTGTAATGCCATTATTCCTGAGCATGCCGAGGTTGCCAATGCCCTTGGAGCCGCAGTTGCCCAACCAACTGTGACGGCAAATGTCCGGATTGATACTGAACAGGGAACTTATACCGTTGTTGAGGACGGATACTCGGGGAAATTAGCCCAAAGTAAGCAATTTAACGAGTCCGATGCTGTCAAACTGGCCAAAGATGCTCTCTTTGCCAGAGCTGAACGGCTGGGAGTGAAGGAATACGTTAAAGAGCTGGAGGTAGTTCACAGCGAAGTCTTTAACATGGTGCGCAACTGGACAACAACAGGTAAAATATTTGACATTTCAGTCCAGACTCCGAGAGATATTTTATTTTACCTGGGACAGGAGCAGTGAAAATATGAACAGGAACTGCAAAAAGAGTGGGCAGACCGGACTGGTCTTTTTTCCGGCTTTTGACTGGCGGATAACGCCGACCCACCCGGAACGCGAGGAAAGGCTTTTATATACCAGAGACCAGATATTCGAAGAAGGAATCATGGACCTGCCCCAGATTAGAGAGTACAAGCCACGCATGGCATCATGCAAAGACATTGCCAGGACACATATCTGTGTTCCCGGAGTCAGGGACCAGGTAACTGAAGCACATCTGATTTCTGCAGGGGGCGCTCTGGCCCTGGCTGATGCCCTGATGGCAGGAGAGATCAGGAACGGCTTCGCCATAATCAGACCCCCGGGACATCACGCCATGAGAGTTGTGCACGGTAACAGGGGGTTCTGTAATATAAATAATGAAGCAATAATGGTAGACTACCTGAGAAAACAATATGGCCTGAAAAGGATTGCCATAATCGATACAGATGTGCATCACGGTGACGGGACCCAGGACATCTTTTACCATGACCCTGAGGTGCTCTTCATTTCTTTTCATCAGGACGGGCGCACCCTTTTCCCGGGCACCGGCTTTACCAATGAGACAGGAGGGCCAACTGCTTTTGGCAGAACCCTGAATGTACCTATGCCTGTGGGCACAACTGATGAAGGTATCCATTACATCCTTGACAACCTGATTCTGCCTGTGTTGGACGAATTCAAGCCTGAGCTGGTAATCAACTCTGCGGGTCAGGATAACCACTTTACCGACCCCCTGGCAAATATGAAGGTTACCACCCAGGGCTATGCAAGACTTAATGAAAAACTCAGGCCTGATCTGGCAGTTCTGGAAGGAGGCTATGCCATTGAAACAGCGCTTCCTTATCTGAATACAGGAATTATCCTGGCAATGGCCGGTATGGATTACAGTAATGTTGTGGAACCCGAATACAGGCCTGGAATGCATAAGATGAGTGATGAAAAGATGTCCCTGATTATTGAACTGGTACATGAGGTCAGAGAGCTGTGGGACCGGAGGAACACTATTGATTTGGGAGCATTGAGAGCTAAAAACGATTTTTTCAGCAGACAAAAATCAATCTTCTATGATACTGACGGGATTAATGAACAACAGACCGAAAGGCTTAGGCTGTGCCCGGAATGTGGAGGATATCTCTCCATAGTTTCACAGGCATATCATTATCATGGTGCGCCGCAAAACATACTTGCACTTAGCATACCCTTTAATGGCTGTCATGAGTGCAGGGAGGAAGCATATTCAGAATACGAACATGGTATGGATAAAAAGGCTTATGACTACGTGTACTTCCAGGACCGGGTTTCTGATACATACAGGGTTTATTCCAGAGAAAAGGATCGGGAACGGGAAGAAATATAACAAATTCTAAGATAAACAGGCCAGGTGAATAGAATGGGCAGAATCGTCCTGCTGGAAGAACATGTTGCCAATAAAATAGCAGCCGGTGAGGTTGTCGAAAGACCTGCATCAATTGTAAAGGAACTGGTGGAAAATTCTATTGATGCCGGCAGTACCCGTATCGAAATCTCTATCACAGACGGCGGTTTGACTGAAATTACTGTCTTCGACAATGGCGGCGGCATGGACCCCGATGATGCTGTTCTTGCCTTTGCACGCCATGCCACCAGTAAAATCAGGAATGCTGCAGACTTGGAAAATATACTGACACTTGGTTTTAGGGGTGAAGCCCTGCCAAGTATTGCGGCAGTATCACGGCTGAGCCTGAAAACACGTGCTGCCGGCGCTGTTTCCGGTACCGGTCTGGTTATTGAGGGAGGAAATACGCTAAATAGTTTTGAAACTGGTTCCCCTCAGGGAACATTAATAAGTATAAGAGAACTTTTTTTTAATACTCCGGCCAGAAAGAAGCATATGAAAACACCAAATGTGGAGGCAGGACATGTCAGTGATGTTGTTAATAAATTTGCAATGGGTTATCCGGAGATTTCATTTCAACTGAAAAGTAATGGCCGTATTCTTCTGAAGACACCGGTAAACGGCAGTCTGCGGGATAGTATTGCGGCTGTTTACGGAGCGGAAACGGCTAGGGACATGCTGATTCTTGAGGCGGCAAACGATACCGCCCGGCTATGGGGATATATCGGTAAGCCTTCACTGTCAAGGGCTTCACGAAGTCACCAGACTGTTTACATAAATGGCAGGTTTGTTAAGAACCGGATAATCAGTGAAGCTGTTGAAAAAGCATATCACGGAATGCTGATGACGGGCAGGTATCCGGTTTTCGTAATTAAGATTGCGCTTAACCCTTCAGAGGTTGATGTCAATGTCCATCCTGCTAAAACAGAAGTAAGGCTTCTGGACAGCCTGGATTTGCCGGAGTTCATCACAGAAGCGGTATCCGGAGCGCTTTGCTCAAACAGGCTCATACCGCCTGCGGCTGTCCCGAAGAAAGTTTTTCCGGGAATCAAGCCGGTTAAACCGGTTCAGGAAGTCTGGGAGCCTAAATTCAACAGACCTGCACCGGAACCGGACAGTGTCTCTGAAATGCCGGAGGTCGATTATTGCTCAGCTTCTGAAGCAGCCACATCGGTGCCATACGTGGCGGCTGAAACGGAAACCGCCGCCAGAGACATGGTTGCTGACTCTGATCCGGGTTTCCCCTGGCTCAGGCCTATCGGCCAGATTAACAGCACATTTATTGCTGCTCAGGGGGTGGATGGGATGTATCTCATCGACCAGCATGCAGCCCATGAAAGGATACTCTACGAAAAATTCATGGACCGGCCGGAAGAGTTTATCGTGAGTGAACAGCTTCTTTTTCCGGTAACCCTGGAGTTAACACACCAGGAAGTCCAGGTGCTCAATGAAAATATACTAATACTGGCTGACCTGGGCTTTGTAGTGGAACATTTCGGCGGAGATTCATTTCTTATCAGGGCTATTCCTGCGGCAGTTGTAAAAAATGGCGCTAAAGAAATATTTTTAGATTTACTGGATTATTTTTCCCGCAACCGGTACACAATATCAGGTAAGGCCCTTAAAGAGAAAATGCTGATTATAATGGCCTGCAAGAGCGCCATTAAAGCAAATGACAGGCTGGGGATGCCGGAAATCGAGTCACTCCTGAACCAACTGGCAGATACCCGGAATCCGTACACCTGTCCACATGGCAGACCTACTTTGGTACATTTTTCCGGTTATGACCTGGAAAAAATGTTTAAAAGGGTTTTATAGCTATGCAGACAATTGTGACCACATCTCACAAGCCTGACCCGCGTTCCGTGGTCATAGGCGTGTGGGCAGCTGAAGTTTTAAAAACAGAATTTGTTGAGCGCAGCAGAATGTCACTCGAAGCCCTTAAAATTAAGCATAATGCAGAAAATATCATAGTGGTGGCAAATGGTGATATGAAGCTTTACAGTTCCCGGGGTGAATATTTTTTTCACCCGAGTATGAGTGTTCCCCGGATAAAAGCTATCAAACAGGGGAAAAGTGACCACATGATTGCTGCCATGGCTTTAAAACCCGGCGGCAGCGTGCTTGACTGCACCCTTGGTCTCGGCTCTGACGCTATTGTTGCCAGCTTCGCCGCCGGTCCGGAAGGCCTGGTTACCGGTATTGAGGCAGTCCCTGAATTAGCGCTGCTCGTAAAACACGGGATGGCAAATTACCAATCAGAATCACTAGCCCTAAAATCGGCTGTGGAAAGGATTCGGGTTGAATGTGCTTTTTATGAGCAGTACCTGACCGGGATTCCAGATCAGGCATATGATGTTGTCTATTTCGACCCCATGTTCAGACATCCCCGACTGAAGTCCAGTTCGATGGAACCGCTAAGGGGAATTGTAAAATATGACCCCTTATCCCCGGAAGCGGTCCAAGAAGCCCTGAGGGTTGCCCGGGAACGGGTAGTTATGAAAGAAAACAACTTCAGCCAGGAATTCGCCAGGCTGGGATTCCGCGCTGTTATTGGGGGCAGGTACAGTCCCGTTGCTTTTGGGATTATCGAAAAACAGGAGGCAGGATTATGAACGAGCTGCTGCCTTTAATAGTTATAGTGGGACCGACCGCGGTCGGCAAAACAGAAATTGGAGTAAAGGCTGCTCAAATGATAGATGGTGAGATTATCTCAGGTGATTCCATGCAGGTATACAGATTCATGGATATTGGTACTGCCAAACCTTCGGGAGAAGAGATGGGTGGCATTCCACATTACCTGATAGACTCCATTAAGCCGGATGAAGAATTTAATGTGGCTGTCTTCCAAAAACTTGTTGAAAAATATCTGGTTAGTATACATAATAAAGGAAAGCTACCCATTATTGTTGGGGGCACAGGACTTTATATCAGGTCTGTTATTGATTATTATGATTTCACTCCACCGGGTGAAAACCCGGCAAAGAGGAAGGAACTCAGGAAATTATCTGAGGAGCAGGGGACAGAGCCTCTGGTCAAGCTTCTGGAAAGCATTGATCCGGTTTCAGCCGGAAGAATTCATCACAATGATACACGACGCCTTATCAGAGCGCTGGAAGTCTATTATGCAACTGGCAGGCCAATTTCTGAATTTCAGTATCATTCAGAGAGGCTTCCGCCAAAGTACAATCTGGCATACTTTGGATTGACCATGGATAGGGAAAATTTATACCGGAGAATAGAAAAAAGAGTTGATGTTATGATTTCAAGGGGGCTGGTTGATGAGGTAAAAAAACTTTTGGAAATGGGATATGGGGCTCACCACACTTCAATGCAGGCGATTGGGTACAAAGAAATTATTTATTATTTGAACGGTATATGCAGTTTTGAAGAAGCGGTGGAATTAATCAAACGTAATACCCGCAGGTTTGCCAAAAGGCAGTTGACATGGTTCCGGCGAGATTCCAGAATCAAATGGAAAGATGTCGAAAGCTACAGCAATTTTGATGAAATTGCGAGCGAAATAGTATCTGAATCAGAAGGACAATTTGGTAAAACGTAGAATAGAAAAGAAAAACTGAAATTTGGAGGGACCAGAATGACAAAGACGCAGATAAATTTACAGGATTCATTTTTGAACCAGGTTAGGAAGGAGAATATTCCCGTTACTATATATCTGGTTAACGGTTTTCAATTAAAGGGAATTGTCCGGGGATTTGATAATTTTACTGTTATCCTTGAGTATGATGGAAAACAGCAAATGGTATACAAACATGCCATTTCCACAATAACTCCTTTTAAGGCCATTTCCACAAACATGAGTGACCAAATGAAGTCATGAAATTACAATAAGATTCTATACTGTTACTTTTAATATAAGGGTAATATAAAAGAGGATGTCCTTTGAGGCATCCTCTTTTTCTAGTCAATTTATTTGGCTACTTTACCCTTAAGAGCTTTACCTGCCTTAAAAACCGGCACCTTGGCAGCAGGTATATTGATAACTTTTCCCGTTTGGGGGTTACGGCCTTTTCTGGCTTTACGCTCTTTCACCTCAAATGTGCCGAAACCGATAAACTGAGCTTTTTCTCCCTTGGCAAGAGCATCCTGAATACTGTCAAAAACCGCATTAACAGCCTTCTCAACATCTTTTTTCTTGAGAGTTACCTTCTCTGCAACTTGAGCAACCAGGTCAGTTTTGGTCAACAAGAAAACCTCCTTTGATATTTTGGGTTATCAGGCGCAAAAAATATATGTTGTTAAAGAATTGAACCCTCCCTTCGAGTGTTTTAAGCCAGCCGGCATATTTCGGAACGAAATTTGCAGCCGTGTGAATTCCCGCCAAAAAATAACCTGCCAACATTGCCAGCAGGTAAAAATGCATTGTTCGCGGCAACTGGCTGTCCCATTATTTAGGACCCTGTAGTTTTGCGTCCTTTTCTTACGAAAAGTTTGCCTTTATCAGCGCTAATTTACTAATTCAGATAATAATTATTCTACATAACTTCTGAAATTCCTGCAATTATATCCAAATTATAACAAGGTTTTTATTTTCCTGTCACAGATGTTGTAATTGTGCGTATAATAGTAGAGTAAAATACTTTGCACTAAGGGGGAAGGCTTTTGGAAATAAGAATTGTCCGCCCCAGGAGCAAGGCCGCAAAAAGCAATGCCGCAAAAAGCAATGCCGCGGAGCATGTCGAAAAACACATTGATACCGGGTCCAAGGAATTGCCGTTTGCGCCGGCAGGCAGAGAACAGATAAAAAATATAACCAATGAGCTTAATGATATGATAGGCTTACATTCAGTAAAAAAACTGGTATATGAAATAAGCGCCTTTATTGAAATTCAAAAGAGAAGGCAGCAGGAAAAACTGGTTTCGGAACCCCTGGTCCTGCACATGATCTTCAGAGGCAATCCAGGGACAGGGAAGACCACTGTGGCTCGCATTCTCGGAAAACTTTTCCGGGAAATGAATGTATTGTCAAAAGGGCATCTGATTGAAATTGAACGTGCCGACCTTGTTGGTGAGTATATTGGACATACAGCCCAGAAGACCAGAGAACAATTAAAGAAATCTTCAGGGGGCATACTTTTTATTGATGAGGCCTATTCCCTGGCAAGAGGAGGAGAAAAAGACTTTGGGAAAGAGGCTATTGATACCTTGGTGAAGGCCATGGAGGACCAAAAAGACAACCTGATTCTGATACTTGCCGGTTATAACCAGGAAATGAATGAATTTATTAAAACAAACCCCGGATTAAAGTCCAGATTTCCGATACACATCGATTTTCCTGACTATACCATCAAAGAACTGCTGCAAATTGCCGACGTGATGCTTGAGAAGCGGCAGTATAAACTAACCCCCTCCGCCCGGGATGCTCTGAAACGAATTATTGAACTAAGCACCGGAAAAGGATATGAGCATTCAGGAAATGCCAGGCTGGTCAGAAACTTGATTGAGAAGGCCATGAGACGACAGGCGGTCCGACTGATAAACAGAGAGGAAATTACCGTTGCCGACCTGATGTTGATTACTGATGACGATATAGAGGAAGCAAAGGAAGTACTTAGAGTTTGTAATCACGTAAAGAAGGAGAATTTTATATTATAACGAATAACAGATAACGTTCTGGTTGTTAGGTGATTCTAATTTGTAATAACAAAGGAGTTCTAAAATGCCCGAAAATGTTAGCGGTAATATCGCCGGCTTGAAAAATAGCCAGTTGCAGCGGTTGGAAGAACTATATACGATGACTACCGAAGATTCCGAATTTGTTACCGGGGATATTTTATCTCTGGTTATTTCTGTTTCTGCAGAAACTAACAGGGAAATCTCGGTTTATATTAATAGAAAAGGCAAAGTTGTTGATGTTTCGGTCGGCGACAAATCAACTGTGACCCTTGGAGAAGTAAAATGCAGGCGCAGTCAAAGACGGTTCAGCGGAGTAAGGTGTGTACATACCCATCCGGGAGGCAGCGCAATGCCCAGTGATGTTGACCTGTCAGCTTTAGATGCCCTTAATCTTGATGCTATTGCTTCAGTGGGGTTCGGCAGTGACCAGGAAACTGAGATATATGTGGGGATGAGGAACCATGCCGAACCTTATCCTGGTGACAGTTCCGGGAATTATATTCTTTACGGACCATATAGTATTTCAGCAATCTCCGACAGCAGTCTGATGGAGATTATACGGATGACGGAAAAAAAGATATCAGGAAAGGCTTCCGCAATGCCGCCAGATACCGCAGAACACCCGGAAAGGGCGATTCTTGCTGCGGTAAAAAGACGGGCGGACTCGGATGAACAGGCTGCCGAATCTCTGGCAGAACTGGCGCTGCTCGCTGATACCGCCGGAGTCAAAGTGTTGTATCAAGCCATCCAGCCCAGAATGCGCCCAGACCCGGCAACCTATATCGGCAAGGGCAAGGCCCGTGAGCTTGGCCTCCAGGCACAGGTCCTGAAGGCAGATCTACTGATTTTTGATGATGAGCTGAGTCCGGCCCAACAGAGAAACATGGAGGAGATAACCGGTATAAAAACTGTTGACAGGACAACCCTCATTCTTGATATTTTTGCCCGGCGGGCCCGAACAATGGAAGGAAAGCTGCAGGTAGAGCTGGCCCAGTTGAATTATCTTTTGCCCAGGCTCACAGGTAAAGGGCTGGTTCTATCCAGGCTGGGAGGCGGAATCGGCACAAGGGGACCGGGTGAAACCAAACTGGAAGTTGACCGCAGAAGAATTCGGAAAAGAATAACCGATTTAAAAAAGGAACTGGAAGCAGTCCGGAAAAACAGGGAACTGCACAGGGCCAGAAGAAAACGTATTTCCATACCCGTGGTATCTATTTGCGGATACACCAACTCAGGCAAATCCACGCTGCTTAACAGACTGACAGGCGCCGGGATCCTGGCTGAGGACAAGCTTTTTGCCACCCTTGACCCTACTACCAGGCAGTTGAAACTGCCGGATAACAGGCCGGCGCTGATATCTGATACCGTGGGATTCATTAACAAGATACCCCATCACCTGATTGCGGCTTTTAGAGCAACTCTTGAGGAAGTAATTGAGTCCGATGTTCTGCTGCACATCGTTGATATCAGCCATCAGGCCATGGACTCTCAAATGGACTCGGTTAACAGGCTGCTGGCAGACCTTGGAGTTTATGACAGCCCAATAATTACTGTTTTTAACAAGATTGACAAACTTGATCAGGCAGATAGAGAACGAGCAGCCGACTTATGGCGTAACAGGTTTCCCGGCAGTGTTTTTATTTCGGCCAAAACAGGGCAGGGAATAGACAAACTGCTGGAAATGATTTCTTTAAACCTTCCCGGAAGGATGACCCGGGTTACCTGCAGAATTCCCTACTCCAATGCTTCTTTGGTCTCCTTGTTTCATGACCGGGCCAGAGTGCTTCAGGAGAATTATCTTGACCACTATATTGAAATCATGATAGATGCCGATGAAGAGACTAAGGCGCTGGCTGAAGAGTTCCGGGTAACGGACAGTTTAGACGGAGGTAACACCAATGCAAAAACCTGATATAAATAGCCTCGATTTGGAAAAAATCATTGGCGAGGTTGAAGAACTGATCACCCCGGTATACAGAGGACTTGATCAAATTTCTTTGCATAACCACAGCAAAGTGCTCAAGGCATTTCATAAGGCCAGGGTTAGCGAGTTTCACCTAAAGGGTTCTACAGGGTATGGTTACGGAGATGCCGGCAGGGATGCTGTCGAAAGTGTTTTTGCATCTGTTTTCGGTTCGGAAGCTGCTCTGGTAAGAGGTCAGATAGTATCGGGGACTCATGCTATAACACTTTGTCTGTTTGGCATCTTAAGACCGGGTGATGAAGTCCTATCTGTGTCAGGAGCCCCCTATGACACTCTCCAGGAGGTGCTGGGAATCAGAGGAAATGCTCCCGGCAACCTTGCCCAATGGGGGATTAAATACCGGGAAGTTGACTTCCTTCCTGATGGTGGACTGGACAGGGAAGGGATAATTTCGGCAATTAATAAGAACACCAGGATGGTGATTATACAGCGTTCGCGAGGATATGAATGGCGCCCTGCCCTAAGCATATCCCAAATTAGTGAGGTCTGTGAAACGGTGAGGAGCGTGAGCGGCAACACCATAATTTTTGTTGATAATTGTTATGGTGAGTTTGTGGAAGAAACTGAACCAATTGAGGCCGGTGCAGACCTGGCTGCAGGTTCCTTAATCAAAAACATGGGTGGTGGTATCGCTGCTACAGGTGGGTATATAGTGGGGAAGGCAGAATTGGTTGAAATGGCGGCACACCGCCTGACTGCCCCCGGAATTGGCGGGGAAGTGGGCGCCACCCTGGACTATAACCGGATGTTTCTCCAAGGGATATTTTCGGCTCCTCATATAGTTTGCGAGGCTATCAAGGGGGCTGTGTTTGCCTCAGCTCTATTCGAAAAAATGGGCTATTTGGTATCTCCAAAATATAACGAATCACGGTCAGATATTGTTCAGGGCCTCTGTTTGGAAAACGAGGAACAAATGGTAGCATTTTGCCGCGGTTTGCAGAAGGGCTCTCCGCTGGACGGATATGTTGTTCCGGAACCTGTCCTTATGCCGGGTTACACAGATAAGGTGGTCATGGCAGGAGGTACTTTTATAGCGGGGTCAACTATTGAACTCAGCGCCGACGGTCCCATCAGGGAACCCTACGCGATTTATATGCAGGGGGGCATTTCCAGGGACTACGTTAAGCTCGGCTTGATTTCTGCTGCCAGAGAGTGTATCGCTGAAAAAACTAAATTGTGTCGTTAGTAACTAAATTATGTCGTTAGTATAGAAGGAATTAGTATCTTAAAGTAGAATATAAAATTTATGAATTGTTGTCGATAAAGGGGGGTGGGTAGTGCAAAAAGTGCAGAACACAAAAAACGCTAAGGTTCTCGTTGTTGATGATGACAGATTTATGCTCAGGGTTATTGAGGACTGTCTTCATAAAGAAGGTTTTTCTGTTGACAGCGCTACAGACTTTAATTCCGCAATGGATAAAATTTATCAGTCTACTCCCGATATAATTCTGCTTGATGTTGTACTGCCCAAACTCAATGGCTATGAAATTTGCAGACTGCTCAGGAACGATACCAGAACCAGCCACGTTCCTATTATTATGCTTACTTCCAAGGTTCAGGTAGAAGATAAAGTGGCCGGTCTTGAGGCCGGGGCAGATGACTATATTACCAAACCCTTTGATACTCTTGAACTGGTGGCTAGAGTTAGGACTCACCTACGCAGGGCAAAACAGGAAAAATCCTTTAACCCGCTGACAGGCCTTCCTGGGAATATTCTCATTGAAGAAGAAATTAAACAGAGGCTGGCAGACGGGTCGGTTTTTGCAGTACTCTATCTTGATTTGGATAATTTCAAGGCATATAATGATGTTTACGGTTTTCTTAAAGGTGATGAAGTTATTAAGTTTGTAGCACATCTTCTAAACAAAAATGTCAAGGAACATGGCAATTTGGGAGATTTTGTGGGCCACATCGGTGGTGATGACTTTATTTCAATAACTTCAATAGATAGAGTTGATATAATCTGCAAATCAATTATCAGTCAGTTTGACAGTACAATATCACTGTTCTATTCTTCAGAGGACCGAAGAAGAGGTTACATTATCACCAGAGACAGGACAAATCAGGAAACAGAGTTTCCTTTAATGACCATTTCCATAGCAATCGTATCTAATGAAAACAGGTTTATTGACAGTCATTGGCAGGTGGCAGAAATTGCTGCAGAGATGAAAAAATACGCAAAATCCAAACTCGGCAGTGTGTATGTTAAGGATAGAAGAAACAGATAATAACCTCAGGGGTGGAATGACTTGTTAAATGCAGCCTTTTGGATAGCTTTACTGGTTATGGTCTTAGGTACTGCAGGCACCTTGCTGCCGGTAGTCCCAGGTACTCCTTTAATATTTCTTTCTGCGCTTGGTTACGCGTATTACGAGGGTTTTAATCAAATAACTCCTCTGATTCTGGGTATTCTTTTTAGTTTAATGGTTATAACCCTTTTAATTGATTATTTCGCCGGAGTTCTGGGGGCCAAAAAGTATGGTGCAACAAAATATGGTACTTGGGGCTCGTTTATCGGTGGGATTTTGGGGGTTATTATTTTTAGTATTCCTGGTCTTTTGCTTGGTCCGTTTGTGGGGGCTGTAACTGGAGAGCTGCTGGGCGGTCGTCAGGCGGAGGAAGCTGTAAAAGTGGGCCTTGGCAGTTTTGTTGGCCTGGCAGGTGGAGCATTATTCAAAGTAATATTTGCAGTTGCAATGATTATGATTTTTATTTCCGGTGTTTTTTAATCTTCTCCGGTAACTTTCAACACAGACCATTAAACCTTTAAATAGGTTTATTAACGGAAAACTGCATGAACTGTCAGGAGTTTTATTTTATAATTAATTATAAGAAGATTTGAACTTAAATGTATATTTTGACACTTTTATCACTAACTGGTGCAAGAGTCCGTTAGGGGGGAGAACTATGAACACTGGTAACCCACTGGTGCTTCTGCTAATATGCAACAACTGTAAAGGCATGTCGGAAAGACTGCTGCCCGAAATGCAGTTGCGTTTTTCTGAAAACGTCAGGTTGATGGCTGTTTCCTGCCCATCCGAATTAGATCCTTTTGTTTTCATTAAATTGCTTCGGAAAAGCTGTGACGGATTAGTTGTAGCCTGTCCGAAGGATGCCTGCTGCTGTCCTGGAAATAAAGCCATAATGAAGCGGCGTCAAATTCTAAAAGATATTCTTCCCATATTTGGTTTACACAAAGAACAACTAAAGATTGCCAGTGTTTCACCATACGGTGGGGAACAACTTATTCAAATAGTTGAACATATGATTGAATTTCTGAAAACAGAGTACCAAAACGGTGCTGAATGCAATTTCGTGGGAACTGAAGGAGCACATCCCAGTATATTACGATGGGTTAACTAGTTTTCCGGTCGAATCTGGCATACTTTAATTTAACAGTGACATAATTAAACAGTGACATCATTTTGATAACACCAAACCCAGGCTTGGGAAAAGCCTGGGTTTATTAATTATACTAAGCAAAATTATATTCAACTTGAAAACATTTCAATTAAATCATTGAATGCGTCTGAACACCCCGGTTACCTTACCCAGTATTTTGACATCTGTTGCATAAATGGGATCCATATACGGATTTTCAGGCTGTAACCTGATATAGTCTTTTTCTTTATAGAATGTTTTTACAGTTGCTTCATCTTCTAAAAGAGCAACAACTATTTCACCGTTTCGGGCAACAGATTGCTGCCTGACCACAACGTAATCCCCGTCAAGAATCCCGGCATTTATCATGCTTTCCCCGCGCACAGATAAGATAAATACATTATCATTGTTAACAAATTCTATAGGAAGCGGGAAGGTATCTTCGATGTTTTCAACTGCCAAAATGGGTTCCCCTGCAGTTACCCTGCCGACAATGGGAACATTTACAATCTCTTTGCGGACAAAGTTACCCTCTCCCTCAATAACTTCTATAGCCCTTGGCTTTGTGGGATCACGCCTGATATAACCTTTTTTCTCAAGTTGGGCTAAATGACCATGGACTGTTGAACTGGAGCTGAGCCCAACAGCTACGCCAATTTCCCTTACCGAAGGGGGATACCCTCTCTTTTGCAGTTCTTTTTTTATAAAATTAAGAATTGATATCTGGCGTTCACTTATATCTGAATACACTAGAGTCACCCCTTAATCTGTTATTTGCCGATTGCTGACCACCGGTAAGGCTCAATTTAATTATAACATTATTTACATATTTGCGCAAACGTCTGTTCGTTTTTTTTAGAAGTTTTCCTATGTTTTATGCGAAAAACGATTGACACAGAACACCTGTTCGTGCTATATTGTTATCAAACAAGTGTTCGGGAGGTTGTGCTGATGAATACCTTTAATACAAAGAACAGAGTCTGCAAAGATAAAAGGAGGAAAATTAAGTTCAATCCCTTTAAGTTTACCAAGATGCTTTGTCTTACGTTAGTGCTGTTGGCTGCGATGTCTTTGTTCTTTAGGTCTACTGCCAGCGGCTATACCGGCGCAGAATATCGGGAGGTCGTAGTGCACAATGGAGACACTTTATGGGAAATATCAAAACAATATTGTGTGAACGAAAACATCCAAAAGGTAGTCTATGAAATTAAAAGAATTAATAATATGAAACATTCAGACATTTATCCCGGGCAAAAAATAAAAATTCCATTAAACTTTTAGAATTTTTTACCTCTGGCCGAAGGATAATTTCATGATTTGTCAAATAATATACAATATTACGAAAATAATCCTAAGGGGCTGGGGGAAGTGAATAAAATAAAGCTGGTCATTGTTGGTGCAGACAGTGAAGGAACCTCTCTTTATTATTGCTTTCGCGATAATCCCAAGGTTGAGATTACCGGCATTGTGGACTTAGAGCTTGATTCCAATGTATTTTCAAGAGAAATAGAAAATGAAGTTGCCATTTTAAAATCTATTGAACAATTATCTGATTACCAGGAAATAAATCTAATCGTCAACACTGTGCGAAATCCTTCAATATCTGAAAAGATCAATGAAATTAAAAATAGCAATACACTAGTGATAGAGTCATCAAGTCTTGAACTTTTGGTTAATCTTGCTGACTGCAAAGAAAAGGCTGAGGCAGAATTATTTTCACTGCTCAACTCCGCACAAGATGCCATTATAATTGTAGACCGCCATGGCTTCGTTAAATTTATAAACAAAACGTTCGAAAAATACTTAGGATTACGTGCTAAAGAATTTCTAAATCATAATATCTTTGAAAAATACCCGGGAAGTCCGTTTGACCACTGTGCTAAGTGCGGGCAGCAGATTGTGGGCCAAAGATATTCATTTGGTGATGACACTAAGGAATTCAGTTATACCGTTACTCCTATAAATGTCAGAGAATCTCTGACTGGTGTTATTGGAGTGTTCCGGCTGAGTCCGGATATTTTCCGTCTAATGGAGGAACTACAGCGCTCAACCTCAATCATAGAGGGTCTCTATGACAGACTGGGACAAATTAACGGTCTAGATGAACTAAATATATCAGATGTAATGGCAATCGATAAAATGGAGAGAATAATGTTGAGACATGCCCTAACCAGATTTGGATATTCTGTTGAAGGAAAGAAAAAGGCTGCCAAGGCGCTCAATATATCCTTGGCAACTCTCTATAATAAATTAAAGAAATATCAGATCAGTTAAGCTAGGGTTAGCCATCGCAAATATTATTGGCTTATGTGTGCCATCAAGTTAATAAATTCACTATACATTATCTTTGTTTGTTAAAAGAGACATCTCTTTCTGCGCCGGATTAAGCCAATCAGCGATGCCGGTGCATATATTATTGCTACAGGGAGAACGGATTACCCGAACCAAATTATTAATTTACTTGCTTTCCCCGGTATACAAAAGTAGCTCCTGCAGTAGCAAGAGAAGTGGCCAGAACTGCCATTGAAGAGGGGATAGCGTTTATTAATACGGCTCCCGACTATTAATGGGAGTAATCATCCTTTGAATTGCTATATTCTTCACAAGATAACCATTTAACTTACCAGTTAACCGTTAAATAACGAGTTTTTCCTATTGGGCAAAATAATAATGCCTGGTTTGGCGTACTATATTAAAATGTTGTTAGAAAAACTTTATATTATCACGAGCCGAAAGTGGGTCGAGACTTATGCAACATTTGTCAGAATCCAACGTCCTACCGAATCCAGACTCATTCGCACTAACTGGTCATGAACTGAAAGCAGTCCAAGCGGCGCGTATGTCAACGTTTTTGTTGGCGTTGCTAACCACGATAGCAACATTAATTTTACATTAGATTATTTTCATTAGATCAAAGGAATGGTAATAAGTTTGCAGTCTTATGCAATCTTATTAAGCTTGCTCTCCCCCCTGTTTTATGTTATGTAAACTAGCATTTTATGGGTAGTTCCTTTGACTCAGTGAGCAAAAGGATGTGGGGAACATGAAAAAATGTATGCTTGAAGAAAATAAAATCTGTGATAACTGCCTGGAATGCCATACGTGTGATTTAGATCCAAATAAGATTTGTGACAATTGTGCAAAATGTATTGATTTCGGAGCAATATTACGTGAAATTGATGATGTGATAATTGCTGAGGATCTCAAAAGAAAATTAAGAATAATTGATACAAAAGTTTTCAAGCAAAGATGAAGGTTCTGTTTGTAACCTTCATTTTTTGTATTTTACTAACAACACAGGTAAAATTATTGGCCCGGAAATATACCAGGGGATACAAAGATACCAGGGCATCTTTTTAAGCGGCTTACAGGGCAATCTGAGGCTTCGTTTTCCGGAGGATAAGAGTGGTATTTTTGTACTGGAGAACAATGATGTAAGAACACCGAAAAATAGCGTATTTATTAACTTCCTATAATAATAATTATGTAAACTAGCGAAAGATAATGTTATTGGAGTGTCATTTTATTACTTTTGTCAATTTCTATTAATATTTTTTCGGGATTGCCTGCATCTAAAGTGCATCTTCCATCAAAGTAGGTTTTCTTGTCTTCATCGTAAAAACCCCTGATTATTTCCGTCTTTTTTTCGGGTGACAATAGCTGCCTGGCATGTGCATCGGAGAGTACAATGTTGTTAATCTTAAATGCTATTTTAAAGTCACAATTTCCGCTCCTAATATTCAGGCATCCCCAGGCATTGTTTCCTCTAATCACCTGTCCCCCGCATTTAGGGCAGATACCCACGACTGGCCTTTTCATGGTTTTCTGATTGGTATTTTGATTGGTATTTTGCATTTTTACATTTGAAACAAGTGCAGCAGTGAATTTTTTAATATCATTCATAAATTCCTGTCTGGTATCCAGTCCCTTTTCGATATCAGCCAGCCTTTTTTCCCAATTGGCAGTTAATTCAGGTTGTGTTAATTCCGCTTCCGGGATGAGTTTTATTAGTCTTATTCCTTTTTCTGATGGGATTAATATTTTTCCCTTGCGCACTATATACTCTCTGCTAATCAGGGTTTCGATTATTGAAGCTCTGGTTGCGGGAGTGCCCAGGGAGATACTCTTCATTTTTGTCCGCAGTTCTTCATCTTCAATCAGCTTGCCGGCAGTTTCCATTGCTCCCAACAGACTGGCCTCAGTAAACTGGGATGGTTTTTTTGTTTTCTTGGAGAGCACCACTGCCTTGGCAACATTAAAGCAATCTCCCTTTTTCACCGCCGGGAGGGTCTGGGCTTCTTCGTCTTCTTTATCTGTATCCTCATCCTTCACCTTCGGCTCAGCCGTATATATGGCTGTCCAGCCGGGCTTAATGATTACCTTGCCGGTTGTTTTAAACTTATATTTTTCAACCTTGGTAATGATTGTTGTATTTTCAGCTTTGCACGGGCTATAAAAAACGGCTGTAAACCGCTTGGCAATTAACATATATACATTGCGCTGATCTGTATTTAAACGCTTTAGATCGGGTTTTACTTCAGTCGGAATGATGGCATGGTGGTCTGTGAGTTTTGCATCATCCACAAATTTCTTATTAACCGGCAGCTTTGGCAAGGCCAGTAACGGCGCAATGAATTTAGCCAATTCCTGAATAGACTGCAGATTTTTCAGGATAACCGGAAATGTTGGGATCTGGGCCGCAGCAAGGTGGTTTGAGTCTGTTCTGGGGTATGTAATAAACTTGAATTCTTCATAAAGCTTTTGTACTATTTCCAGAGTTTTGGCTGCAGATAGTGCGTACTTTTTGTTGCATTCCCGCTGTAAGTCGGTTAGATTATACAGTTTTGGCGGCGCTTCTTCAGTTTTTTTGTTGACTACAGAACCAATTATGCCAACTTTACCGGTTACATTATCTGATACTTCTTTTGCTGCTGACTCAGTGTCAATTTTCGTATTATTATCATTAATATATTTACCCGTGTAGTGTCCGTCAGGGTTTTCAAAAACAGCGTGTACTTCCCAGTAGGGTGTCGGTATGAAATTACGGATTTGTTCTTCCCTGTTAACTATCATCGCCAGCGTAGGAGTCTGTACCCGGCCGACACTAAGGGTAACACCATGTTTCACTGACATTGCCCTGGTACCGTTCATGCCGACTAACCAATCAGCTTCAGCTCTGCAGTAGGCAGCCTGGGCTAAATTATCCTTGGCCGTCCCATCCAGCAAGGTATCAAAACCCTTTTGAATGTCAGGGCCGGCCATCGAACTAATCCACAGTCTTTTCACAGGCAGAGTGCAGCCTGTCATCTGATAGATGTACCGGAAGATTAACTCCCCTTCCCTTCCGGCATCAGTACCACAGATGACAAATTCATAGCTGTTTTTTTTGATGAGGTTGTTTATTACGGTGAACTGACTGGCTGTTTTGGGTGATATGTTGAGTTTGAAAGTATCAGGTATTACCGGCAGATTAGTTAATTTCCACCTGCCGGCGCCCACATATTCGTCCGGTGTCGCTAATTCCACTAAATGTCCGACAGCCCAGGTTATATGATAGTCTTTATTCTCCAGATAGCCGCTCTTAGACACAAACCTCCCCAGTACGCTGGCAATATCTTTGGCAACACTGGGTTTTTCAGTTATTACAAGTTTAGTCAATAGGACCTGTCCCTTCATAAACCCTGCTTCAGTTTGCCATTGTCAGCAGGTTATCCTCTGAATACATGTCATCTCTCAATCTGGCGATAGCTTCGTCTTCCATATACTCGTCATATGTCATTTGCTTATCAATTAGCCCTTTAGGGGTAATCTCAATAATCCTGTTAGCAATTGTTTGCACAAATTGGTGATCATGTGACACAAATAAGACAGTACCCTTAAAATTAATAAGGCCGTTATTTAAGGCCGTGATAGATTCCAAATCCAGGTGGTTGGTAGGTTCATCCAATAATAATACATTAGCTCCGCTCAGCATCATCCGGGACAGCATACAGCGGACTTTTTCGCCGCCTGAAATAACACTGGCTTTTTTGAGAGCCTCCTCACCGGAAAAAAACATTCGACCTAAAAATCCCCGAATAAAAGATTCATCCTGATCAGAGGAATACTGGCGCAGCCAATCAACAAGGTTCAGATCAACATCAAAATGGCTGTTATTATCCTTAGGGAAATAAGCCTGGGAAGTTGTCACGCCCCACTTATACTCCCCGCTGTCAGCCTCAATTTCGCCGATCAAGACTTGAAGGAGGGTAGTTTTAGCCAGTTCATTGGGACCCACCAGGGCTATTTTATCACCGGGGTATACGGTGAAAGTAAGGTTGTCCAGAACCTTTTCACCATCAACAGATTTATTCAGCTCTTCCACAGACAGCAGGTTATTCCCTGCTTCCCGCTCAGGTTTGAAATCAATAAAAGGGTATTTTCTTGACGAAGGTTTGATATCTTCCAAAGTGAGTTTTTCCAATTGTTTTTTTCTGGCCGTAGCTTGTTTGGCTTTTGAAGCATTAGAGCTGAATCTCTGGATAAATTTCTTTAGCTCCTGGGTTTTTTCCTCTGTTTTCTTGTTAGCCTCTTTCAACAGCTTAACCGCTAACTGACTTGATTCATACCAGAAATCGTAGTTACCTACATACAGTTGGACCTTACCGTAATCAATATCAGCGATGTGGGTACATACTTTATTTAAAAAGTGCCTGTCATGTGAAATAACGATGACGGTGTTTTTGTAATTATATATAAAATGATCCAGCCAGGTAATGGACTGGGGATCGAGATGGTTTGTGGGCTCGTCCAGCAAAAGAATGTCGGGATTGCCGAACAATGCCTGGGCCAAGAGAACCCTGACCTTTATCATGCCTTCTATATTCTTCATTTTCTTACCATGGAGTTCCACAGGTACACCTAAGCCGGTTAACAATGCAGCCGCCTCCGACTCAGCCTCCCAGCCATTAAGTTCTGCAAATTCAGCCTCCAGTTCGGCAGCCTCCATGCCATCGGCATCAGAAAAATCAGTCTTGGCATAAATAGCATCCTTGGCATCCATAATTTCATACAGCCTGCGGTGTCCCATAATTACCGTTTTTAAAACCTCAAATTCATCAAACTCAAAGTGATCCTGCTTAAGAATCGCTAATCTCTCTCCGGGAGTAATAATTACTTCCCCTTTGGTAGGCTCGATTTCCCCTGCCAGTATCTGCAGAAAGGTTGACTTGCCTGCTCCGTTAGCTCCAATCAAACCATAACAATTCCCGGGAACAAATTTAATATTCACATCCTCAAATAACGTCCTTTTGCCATAAGTCAAACTAACTCCGCTTGTACTGATCAATTTTCTACCGCCTTTATAATTTATAGTTATTCTGAAAAAGTCACTATCTAACTATTATACTAGAAAATCAAAATTAATTAAACTTTTATAATGTATTTGGGGAAGAAAAAAGAGGGGGGTTACCCCTCTTCTACCTGACAACCACTGTAATTTGCTTTACAAGACTATTGTATTTGGCACTTACTACAGTGGTTCCGATTCCGCGGCCTGTAATTTTCCCCGCATTCGCAGTTGCTACCTCCGGATTTGATGAACTCCACGTCGATATCTGAGTGATATCAGCGGATTCTCCGTTGTTGTCAATTCCGTAGAGGTAAGTTTCTGTTGTTGCTCCCACAGGTACGGCAACAAAAGATGGGGAACTGAACTGCAGATCAACTATATTTTCCGAAGGACTGTCATCGTCAAGGATAGTCAGAACCGCAGATTTCCGGGCATCTGTACCTTCTAAGGCGCTTCCGGAACAGCTCAGCAGCTCAATATTTACACTTTCATTAAATTCGGCTCTGGTATCATGAATACTGCTGATGGAGAACGTTTTTGAGGTTTCACCGGGGTTGAAGGTCAATGTTCCTGAAACCGGTGTGTAATCAACGCCGGCCGCTGCTGTTCCTCCGGTAATTGCAGCATAACTTACATCAGCGCTATTGGCTGTATCACCTGTTCTTATTACAGTAACAGTGATGGTATCACCTTCCGCGACCTCATACGAAGCTGAGGAAAATGCGATAAGTGATAATTCGTTGTCCTTGATCATTATTTGGGCTGCCGCCGGAGTTCCCACTGCCGCTATGAGGGGATTTGTCAAGACCAGGGTTATTGTCTCATTTGCTTCAAATAAGCTGTCATCATGGGTTGATATTGTTATGGTTTTGGCAGCTTCCCCAACATTAAAGGTCACCGTTCCGGAGGAAGCGGTATAATCCAAATCTGCCACAGCTGTACCGTCAGAGGTGCTGTAGTCTATGGTGGAAACTACGTCTGTTCCGCCTGTTCTGGTCAGTGTTACAACTACAGAATCACCTTCATCAACACTATATACAGCGGACTCAAACTGCACAAACGGCGCCGGGTCATCATCAGTTATTGTTATTTCAGTTATATTTTGAGTGCCCAAAGCTGCCATCACAGGATTACTTAAGGCAATGTAGAAATTCTCCTCATATTCGTAAAGAGTGTCATTAATAATCTGGATGTCAAAGCTTTTTACAAGTTCACCCGGATTAAATGTAAGTGTTCCCGAAGTCATGGTATAATCCGCGCCTGCTTCTCCGGTACCATCAATTGCTGCATAAGCAACGGTTGACGTTACCGCTGCTGCTGCCCGCTGCACGGTAACAGTAACAACACCTGCGTTTTCAACTGTGCTGTAAGCTGCCGAAACAAACTCAACCAGGGGCGGGGCATCGTTTTCAACTATGATAACATTTGCGTTTATATTAGTTCCGAGCTCTGCATTTGTTGGGCTGCTTAAGGTTAAACTGAAGTTTTCATCAGGTTCAAAGATGCCGTCATCTATTGATGTTAAGGTAATGGCTTGGCTTAATTCACCAGCTGCAAAGGTTATCGTTCCTGAAACCGGACTATAGTCACTTCCGGCGGCGGCTGTGATGTCGGAACTAGTATAGTCAACAGTTGAAACAGTCCCTATGGCTGAGCGAGTAAGCGTGACAGCAACACTTCCCCCTTCACTCATGCTGTAATTAGTGTCCTCAACTTCTATTACAGGCAGTGGTGTTGTATCGATAATTGTTAAAACCGCTGCTGCCGGGGCAGCCAAGTCAGCATTAACCGGAGCAGTTAAACTGATATTAACTGTTTCATCTCCCTCTACTTCCAGGTCTGAATTTGTGATAACTGTAAACGTTTTGGCAGACTCTCCCGGTCCGAAATTCAGAGTTCCGGCAGTCGGGATATAATCCGTTAAACCGGCAGTACCCGCAGAAGCTGCATAATTAACTGCAGAAGCGCCTCTTATTGAACCGGTTCTGGATACAGTAACGGTAACTGTATCTCCTTCATCGACTGTGTATCCTTCTGTGGTGAAGGATATTTCGGGTTTTGAATCATTATCGGAAATATTAATGGCTGCAGAGTTAATGCTGCCCAAAACACAGCCACCCGGACTGCTGAGGGTAACCTTAAACTCTTCCGCACCTTCAAACGAAATATCATCTAATGTTGAAATAATGACGGTTTTCGTGGTTTCTTCGGCATTAAATGAAATAGTTTGGGTTAATGGGGCATAATCTTCTCCGGCAATTGCCGAATTATCGATTGCCGAATTATCTGCGGTACTTAAAATGACTGTAGAAGGATTATTCAATAAAGCGCCTGTCCTTTGTACCGTTATGGTGACCGGATCTCCTTCAGTGACAGCGTAGTTAGCAGTACTGAACCTGACGGCCCGGCTGGCCGAGGTATCCACATAAAACGTCCATTGTGCAATTGTGATATTCCCGGCAGCATCTTTTGCAGTGACTTCCAAGGTATGTGCTCCATCCATTAAACCTGAAGCCTGACAAGTGAAAGATGCGTCCTTATAACTGTCAACAACCCACCATTCGCTACAGCTATCTGATTCCCAGTGCCCCGGATACTCAAAGGCTGCTGTAACTATGACCCCATCAATTTTAACGATACTGTAGTTTACTATGTTATTGAAAATGGTCTTCGCTGTAACAACCAGGTTAGGTGACGCTGTTGTGAAAGTTGTTCCTGAACCCGCAAACGTCAATTCCGGCCCCGAAGTTTCAATAGTATAGCTCCAACTGGAACTCCCCGTAATGCCGCTGCCGGTCCCCTTTGCGGAAACCCAGACGGTATGAGAACCATCAGCCAAAGGCGCTCCCGGCTGATAACTGATGGTTTTTGCGGTACTATCATATGAATGTGCTGCTATCATACCATCCACTTTTAATACAATAGATGATGGGTCAATAGGGTCATTGTCGGTAACCCGGACAGAAACCGCATTATTAATATTTGTTACTCCGGTTGGGTACTTATTGTCAAAGGCGGGTGGTTCGGCCACGTTAAATGTCCAGGACCGGGTTGCAGTATTGCCTAAATTATCTTTGGCCGTCACTTCAATGGTGTGTGGACCATCTCGCAGCCCGGAGGCCTGATATGATATTGCCGCCCCTTTATAACTGTCAATAACCCACCAGCTGCCACAGCTGTCTGACTCCCAATGGCCTTGAAACTGAAGGTCTGCGGAAACAATCACACCGTCAACTTTAACTAGGTTATAATTTGCCAAATCGCTGATTGAAGTTGTCGCTGTAACAACCAACTGGGGTGAACCTGTTGGATAAGATTCTCCCGTATCAGAAAACGTCAACTCCGGCCCCGAAGTTTCAATAGTATAGCTCCAACTGGAACTCCCTGTAATGCCGCTGCCGGTCCCCTTTGCGGAAACCCAAACGGTATGAGAGCCATCAGCCAAAGGCGCTCCCGGCTGATAACTGATGGTTTTTGCGGTACTATCATATGAATGTGCTGCTATCATACCATCCACTTTTAATACAATAGATGATGGGTCAATAGGGTCATTGTCGGTAACCCGGACAGAAACCGCATTATTAATATTTGTTATCCCGTTTGGAAATTTACTGTCGAATTTGGCTGGTTCGGCCACACTGAATGACCAGGATTGTGTTGAAATATTGCCTGCAATATCTTTGGCAGTTACCTCAATGATGTGTGGACCATCTGTCAAATCAGACGCGTGATATGTTATTGCAGCCTCTTGATAACTGTCAACAACCCACCAGCTGCCACAGCTATCGGACTCATAATGGCCTTGAAACTGAAGGTCTGTGGAGACAATCACACCATCGACCTTAACTACATTATCAGTTGATACATTAGCTGCTGAGTTTGATTTCACAGTTATTATTAAATCAGGTGAGCCTGTGTCAATCACAGCTCCCGGATAATTAAAGCTCAGACTTGGTTCCAGTCCGGTGGAAAGTATATTAAAGTTCAAGGAAGCTGTAAGGATATTCCCACTTGAATCAGAAGCAGTAATAGTTGCAATATGTGAATCATTTATTAAAGTACTTGTTAAGATGGGTTGGTAATCTGAGGCCAGCAGACTAAACATGGCAGCAGCTTGTGGAAACTTCATATTGCTTAAATTATAAGATACTATGCCGGTGGTTTCGTCATAACTATGTTCCACACGAATACCGTCAATCTGTAATAAAATGCTGTCTGGGTCAATGCTGCCATTGTCAGCAAGCTCAAAAGATATTGTGCCGTTTTTTGCAATCGTTCCACCATTAACCGGAACGGTCTCAATGACAACGGGTTTCTCGGAAACATTAAAGGTCCATTCTTCGGTTAATTGGTTACCGGAGATATCCTTCACTTTAACTTCGATACTGTTAACGCCATCATTCAGATTTTCAGGCTGCACCAGAATTGTGGCCTTGTTATTGGAATTAGTAAATTCTACCTTGCCATTTACAGGTTTTTTATTAATTTTTATTTTAACATCATCTTTTAATTCAGTATAAGCATTAACACTTATTATTAACAAAGGACTTGAGGTAGCAAATGTCTTCCCCTGATCGGGAAAAACCAATTCAGGCTGGGGTATCTGTTGACTATGATTATTTTTATCCCAATTGGCATCAGCAGCGGTAGAAACAGATATGCATGATGCTGCTAATATTATTGTTAAAAGGATAATGTAGATTTTTTTACGCATACCTCATCAACCTGCCTCTTGTACTTTTCCTAACAATTATCGCTATGTTTGTTAAGGATTAACAGATAAAACAACTAACAACCCAGCATTAACTGGGTTGTTAGTGTTTATCGGTACATTCCATTGATTTGGTTTTATTTTTTGTTCTCATAACCGTACACCTCATATGTTTTGTCTACATATATCTTACCATAAGTAGTACGGTTAGCCAATCTTTTCCTATCAATAATTGTACAAAATATTTATACCATTAGTTTTTGCGCGGCAATATCATTTACTGTTGCATTTGGGTGTGTATACCGTCCATTTTTGTCGGTGTAAAATTTAATAAAACGACCGGATCTCATCTGGACCGATTGCGCAGGACAGAAATTAAGACAGGCATCACAGGCAAAACAAGTAACTGTCTTTTGCCAGACGGGTTTCTTATCAACCATTTTTATCTTTTGGGATAAACAAACCTTTTCACATACCCCACAGCCGGAACAATTCTCATCAGCATAATAGGCTTTGCCGTAATCGCTGGGGATTTCAATAAGAGCAGACCCCAAAAATTCAAAGAAAAAGTTAACCGGATGAGTAATATCGGTGTCATTTACCAGATAGGGTACTTTATTTGTTATAATATGTTGAAACAAATCAAGCTTATCCTGGACTACTAATTCAAAATCCGCTATTTCTGTAACCGTTGCCTGATGCCATCCTTTAAATTTCGGGTCATTGCTGGCCATATTCAGGATCAAATAAGAATCCAAGCCCTTCCCCTTTTTCTTCAAGCCCTTTTCTATTTTCTTGAATGCGCTGCTGCAGGGGGTACCCTCTCTGGTGGCTGCTGCAAAAACATATTGGGCTGATTTTAAATCCATTTTCCTGATAATACTCTTTACTATCATAGGCACTGTGGCGAAGTGAATCGGGAATACAAAACCCACCGCGTCTCCGTATGTTTCAATGACGTCCTGGTTTAACAGGCTGACAAGTGGTATTAGATTTGTCTGCGGAAGACGTTTTTGTAATTCTTTGGCCACATGTAAGGAATTCCCGGTTCCGGAAAAATAATATATTTCCGTGGTCATGAGAACAACCTCCCCTTACTCCCTATTGACTTTTAGGTCAGCATAAAAGTGTACCAGGGATAACTGGATATAGGGAGCCAGCCAGAGAAAACCTATTCCCAGAGTCAATATACATAAGAGTCCCCAGCCTATAAAGCTAAGCCACATCATAAATAGTTTGCTTTTATAGCCTTCCATCATATTTTTGCTCCGGCGCAGGGCCTCCATTGCTTCCATTCCCGGGTTATCGTTGAGGATGTAAAATGCCTGGGAATAACCTAAGGCCGCAATAATTCCCGGAACAATCAGCAGTAATGACCACAGGACTACCAGTACGGTCACAATCAACTGGAGCAGCATTGCCGGAACAAACTGCTTAAACCCTCCGAAAAGCGCCTCCACCGGTGGCTTCTCACCATCACTAAATCTGGTGAAATACTGAATCTGCCCAAGAGTCATCGGGCCGGTGATAATCAGAGCCAGCAATCCTCCGGAATCAGTGATACTGCCTGGAATACTGATGATAAGTGTAAAAAGGAAACTTACCAAAATAGGTATCCCCCAATTACCCTTCAACTGTTCCCTGGCCATTAACCGTAATTCTGCATTCTCTTTCAATCAATTATCCCCTTTCAATTAGAACACCATGAATTAGAACGCCATAAATTAGAACATCATGAAATCAAAAAGCCAAGACCAGACATATGCAATAGGCATCTCAGTCCCGGTATGAGTTTCATCCCATTCTGAATTAACCTTTCCCCCCTCAAAAACCTCCTCAAAAACATCAACTTCATTAAATTTTTCCTCGATTGTGTTCATATAACTCCCCCCATTTCTTTAAACTAATTCAGCTTGTTGTTTTCTCGTTTTCTCACCTTGCTTTGCAGACTGCCTGTCTGCCCACCATCCAATAGCCCTCTTAATAAGGCCAAGTTTGGTTTCATAAAAATAATCTGTTTCAAACCATCCATTTGCCTTAAAGTATTCATAGTCCGCCGGCAGGCCGGTACCGCTTTTGTGTGAAGTACGCACAAACCTGAATATCATCAGTTCCTTTATCCCGGGCGCCGGCATTTCCGGATTTGTAAGCAGCTCATGAAACTGGTTAGCTGCTTTGGCTGTTTCCAAAGCAATTGTTTGCTGCTGAGCGGCAGTAGGCTCACCTTTAAGAGGTGTAGTAACCCCTACTCCCCGGCAAAGCTTGAAACCCCAAAACTGGGCCACAGACCCCAGGTACTTCAGCACCTCTTTATCACCATATACTCCCTGAGTCACAATCGGCATAAAGGTTTTTCCGAAAAAACATGGCCGGTGGAAGACATATGCCATACGGTCCAACAGGATTTTCAGCTGTGCAGGTACCTGCAGGGAATATACCGGTGCGGCAAAAACTACTCCATCTGATTCCATCAGCGTTTTTGAAACTGCTTTAAGGTCATCGTGCAAAGGGCAGTACTCTTCGCCTTTCTCCAGACAGATGCCACATCCCCGGCATAGCTGCAGGTTGAGATCATTCAAAAATATATATTCAAAATCCACTTCCCCATGCTTCTTTAATTCGTCTGCAAAGGTTTTAACCACCCGGTAGGTCTGCCCTTTATGGGGACTACCGACAACAGCCGTAATCTTCATCAATTAAACCCCCCTCAATTTATTCCATCATACATTCTGACGTTTCAAACCGTTATCTGTACTCCATTCCTTCTTGATATTTTTCATGAAACTGACCAGTACCATTAGGGTAATTACAATCATGGGTACTGCAGTAATAACAGTAACAGTTTGTACCGGCTTAAACTGATCCAAAGATACCAGGGCAAGTGTTAATCCCCCCATGGCTATGGACCAGAAAACCCTGTTCCACCCAGCCGGTTCTTCATAGCCGCTTAGTTCCTTAGTAGAGACCATGGCCATTGAATATACAGATGCATTAACCACAGTAGCCATGCTGATGTAAGCAAGTACAGTCAATACAAACAACATTACCCGACCAAAGGGCAGTGTACCCCAAATTGCCACAGATGCCGCGGCGGGGCCGCTCTTATCCAGTATTTCTGCAATCGGGACCAGGTTGTTGTAATAAACATCCAGCATATGGCTGGAAAATATCCCAAAGAACAACCACGCACCTAAGGTGCTGGAAGCAACCGTAGCCACTGCAAACTCCCGAACTGTCCTCCCCCTGGAGATTCTGGCAAAGTAAATGCCGGTTGGCAATAGCAGCGTCAGATACCACGCCCAATAAAAAATAGTCCATTTCTGAGGGAATCCCGATTCCGCATGAGGGTCCAGATAGAAGGTCATTCTAAAAAAGTTTTGCAGCAGATTGCCAACAGACTCAGTAAAGGTTGCCATAATAAACCTTGTTGGGCCAAATACTAATACCAGCAGGATAACGGCGATGGATAAGCAGACCCTAAAATTACTTAACAGCCGAATGCCTTTATTAAGACCGGAATATACGATAATTGCTATAAAAACAGTCCAGGTAATCAGAATGAAAGCATCCAGGGTTAAAGTCCGTTCAATTCCAAAAGTCTTGGCAAAGAGCTCTGATACTACGGGAGTATTAGCGCCCATCGCAGTTGCAGTCCCTCCAATGAGTCCGAAAAAGTAGCACATATCGACGACCTTTCCCAACCAGCCATTTACCAAACGATGCCCCAGTAAAGCCTCACATGCCGTACTGGGTCTGACCACAGTTTTCTTTTTCACAAAAAACAGGTAGCCAAATGCCAAGCCAAAGACGGTGTACATCGCCCAGGCCAAGGGACCCCAATGAAACAACTGGTATGAAAGAGCCCAGGTGGCTGCTTCATGTGTAAATGGCTTTACTCCGAAGGGCGGAGACTGGAAATTCCAAAACCCTTCCATGGTAGCCCAGAACAGAACACCGGCGCCGCAATTTGTGGTAAACATCATCCCCCACCAGGTTAGGGTATTGAATTCGGGTTTACCTGAGCCGAGCTTGCGATGAGCATAAGGGCCAAATACAAAGTAAAGGAAAAGCCCGAATAGAATTACTGTATACCACAGGAATGCCCATCCAAAGGTATTAGTGACAAAATCAAAAGCGCTTTCCAGTAAAAATGAGGCCCTCTGAGAATCCCAAACAACATATAAGCAAAAAGCGGAAATTAAAATAATTGGCGGAATAAAAACCATCGGGTCTGTCTTAAGCCTATTCCTCTGGGGCCTATTCATAAAGTTCCTCACTTTCTACAATATTGAGTTTGCCAATTTCTATAACTTGTTTTATCCATTTACTTATTTAGCAAATATCGTGCCAAAATTAGGTAGTGTTATAAAATTAACCATTGGAATACCATAAGCCCTTATATATCAAGGATGAAGAAGCAAATAAATTTTTCTCTTAAGCGCCATATGGTTATAACTGCGCATATTAACCCGAGGGAATTTAAGTCAATCGAGACTTACCTCAGTCATTTGTGACTTATTTGCATTTTCAATAATATAAAAACGGTACAACTCCCTTTCCGGGAGATGTACCGTTTTTTGTTGCCGTCAGTTGCGCGGCTTCAAGGGATGATCTTCTCTCAGCCATTTAAATAAAGAAAAGATAAAAATAAACAGAATGAAGATGATGGGAACAGCTGTAATTACGGAAGATAGCTGGACAACTCTCAGTCCGCCCACAACCAGCAAACCCAGCGCCATGGTCCCCAGCACCAGCGCCCAGAATAACCTGTGCCACGGCGCCGGTTCATCAAAGTGGTCCGACTGCCTGGTACAGATAGCTGCCAGGGTATATGCCGCGGCATCCAAACCGGTAGCCTGTGAAATTATACATATAAGGACAAACAGCGGCAGAATTAACCCTGCAGCGGGCAGTGAGCTTAGAATCGCCGCGATAACTTCTGCTGCCCCCTGCTGCTCCAGTATTTTAGTGAGGGAAAGCGCCCCCTGGCCTTCCAGGTAAACAGCGTAACCTCCGAAAACCGCGAAATAAGCAAAACAACCCAGGCTGCCACATACCAACTCGGCACAAATCAGTTCTCTGATAGTTCTGCCTTTGGAAATGCGGGCCACAAAAAGTCCCATATACACAGCCCAGGTAATCCACCAGGCCCAGTAAAAAACCGTCCAGTTCTGCGGAAACCCTGATTTCAGGATAGGATCGGTATAAAAACTCATCCGGGGAAAGTTGTTCAATAACAGGCCCATACTATTGGTGAAATTTGAAAGAATAAAAAGAGTTGGCCCTGCCAATAAAACAAAAAATAATAGCGCTATTGAAGTTATGGCATTAAAGTCACTCAGCTTCTTTATGCCGCGTCTTAGCCCCAAATAGGCGCTGGTTCCAAACAAAGCAGTCCAGATTACCAGGATGATTATCTGCATCTGGAGTGAATCAGGTCTGTCCAGCATTTTGCCAACCAGTGTGGATACCATCGGAACATTCACACCCAGGGCTGTTCCGATCCCGCCAACCAGGCCAATAACAATCGTTAAATCAATGATTTTACCGACCCAGCCTCCTGCCCTTTGCCCAATATGACCACAAGCGGAACTTGGCCTTAACAGGGCGCTCTTACGCACATGAAATGAGTAAGCAATGGCCAGAGCCGGGATGGCATATGTACCCCAGGCGCTGAAACCCCAGTGAAACATTCCATATACAACTGCCCATTCCAAAGATTCACCGGAGTTTGGCGCAATTCCAAACGGTGGGCCGCTGATGTAATAAACCGGTTCTGCCATTGCCCAGTAAAAAAGGGAGGACCCAATTCCGGCATTAAATAACATCGCTATCCAACTGAAAGTAGAGAAATCAGGAGCGTCATCAGGAGCGCCGAACTTCACTTTTCCATACCGGCTGAATGCCAGCCACAACAGGAGGATAAACATTGCAAAAACTGAGCCGAGAAACAACCAGTCAAATGAATGTGTTATGGCCGCCAACAGTGAGGCTGCCTTATTTTCAGCATTTGGGAGTGTTATTAATATTGCTGTCACCGTAATCACGCTAACCAACCCGGGCCAAAAGATACCCGGCTCAATCCGAGCTTTCCTCACCTGAATTCCTCCATTAATTAACCCTGTTCAAGACCGTATTTCCGAATTAGCCGGGATGCTTTGCTTTGACTTATATTTAAAGCCTTGGCCACCTTATATGAACTCTTTAACATTTCATAAGCCCTGGTTATCAATTTTTTTTCAACCATTTCCAATGCCAAATCAAGTGAGGTAAAATCCGTGCCTGAAATCTCCTGGGATTCAAAATTATCCCGGAGCTGCCTGGGCAGGTGTTTTGGTTCAATTACCGACTCCGTAACAGTTATTATCAACCTTTCGACCATGTTCTCAAGCTCACGTATATTACCCGGCCAAGGGTAGTGAACAAGTATTTCAAGGGCTTCATGAGAAAGTTGGTGGGTTGTGTGGCATTCCTTATCAAATTTATTAATAAAGAAGTAAATGAGGTGTGGGATGTCTTCGGTTCTTGCCCTGAGAGGCGGCATCTCTATCTCAATAACATTGAGACGATAATACAGGTCTTCCCTGAACCCTCCTTCGTGAACCATCTTATTCAGGTCGCGGTTTGTAGCAGCTAATATCCGGCAGTCTAATTTGATGGGTTCAGTACTCCCGACACGACAGAAGCTGCGTTCCTGGATAACGTGTAAGAGTTTGGCCTGGAGTCTCAAAGGTATTTCCCCGATTTCGTCAAGGAACAGGGTGCCGCCATCAGCTAATTCAAAAAGCCCGGTTTTACCTTTCTTTTCAGCTCCGGTGAACGCGCCGGGGACATACCCAAATAGTTCTGATTCCAGCAGCTGGTCAGGGATGGCAGCACAGTTTATGGTCATAAAGGGCCCCTCTCTGCGACTGCTCAGATTATGGATATATTTTGCCAGAACGCCTTTCCCGGTTCCTGATTCGCCTAGTATCAATATGTTTGCATCCACCCTGGCAACCTTATGAACTAATTCCAGGAGTTCTTCCATTTGCTTGCTCCGGACAACCAGATTACTGATTTGAAATTCTTTTTTTCTTAACTCCTGAACCTCGTGTTTATATCTTTCTACCAGCTTTAAAGTATCCTGCAGGTCGTGTTTGATTTCACCTATTTGGGAAATATCACGCACATTCTGAACTATAAGCTCCAATTCGCCGTTTTGGTCAAAGACGGGTGTCGCTGTAGTGACAATCCTCTTTCCGGTGATGGTCTTCTGCTCAAGGGTGATAATCTTCTTTTCACTGAGAATCAGAGGAGTTATCGGGGGAAAACAGTAGCCCTCTGCCGCCATCTGACCTGGCTGTTGGCCCAGCAGTTGGGAAGCAGTAACTCCGTAGTTTCTCTCACAGGCATTGTTAACATAGATGGTAATTCCATTTTTATCAGTGACAAATATTTCATCATAGGAATTATCCAATATTTTTTGAAAGGTTTCCTGATCAAGCTCGTTTTGTATCTCAGGCACAGACTTTTGGGGAGACTTTTTTCCTGTCATGACACTGCCTCCATAGACCCTAATTCTGAACTATTGTATTTACTAACAAAGTAAAAAAATGGTGCAGATTTTATCATTCGACATTTTCCCCAAGAACCCTTCTTAAAAAGATACTCAAAATATTAAGTGTGCAGGTGAAGCGGTGCGCCGTTTTATTTGATTATCCGTTGCACTCTTCCCACCTGCCCTGAAGTTAGTCTGACTTTGATCCCCCTGGGATGAATTTGACCAGGTGTTAAGATAGTTTGCACTTCACCGGCGGTTAATTTGCCGGACCGTTGGTTTTGTTTTTCAACTATTTCAACCTGCATTCCCGGTTTGATATTTTTTCTGACTGTGTGTTCTGACAAATATATTACCACCTTATAAAAGTATTTGGTTTCACTTTAGAATTTGGAGAAGTTTATCACGCAGCCGCATTTCTTCTCCGCTTTCATTGGTCTTAATTCTCAAAATCGGGATTTCATACTTCTGCAAAATAGTATCTTTAATCTTATCCTTTTCAAGCTGCTTTGGATTGTTAGCATGGAAGGCATATCCATCTACCTCCACCACCAGCACAGGCATTTTATCAAGCTTGTTAAAGATAACGAAATCAGTATGTGTTGAAATATTCATGGCATATTGGCATTCGGCATCATCCAAATTTTCCGGATTACGAATCAGCATTTTAAGAGGTTGATGCATTACCCGGTCTAGATTTTGGAACTCCGGCTGCTTCAGAACATCTTCAATCACAACATTCATCAGGTTTTCCGATTCGTATTCCGATACATGCTTCTTTTTCTTCATAATTGAAAATAACCGTTCAGAGTAGCTGTGATATAACAAATCAAACACCGAGTAAATGCTGCTGTTAATGAATTCGTAATTATTGTACTCAATATATCTTATCAAATCGCCAATATTGGAATTGTGTTTATTTTCTTCATCTGACACAACAATAATCAGCTTGTCGATGGCGCGGGATATGGCCACATTAATCAGGTTTGGGTTATCAACAAATTCGTTCACTTTGTTCGAAACTGTGGTTAAAATTATAACATGTTTCTGACGGCCTTGGAACTTATGAACTGTATCCACCTCAATGTTTCCATCTCTGACGGTCTCTTTTAGTTTTTTCGTCTGCAGCCGATAAGGCGCAATAGTACCGATAGACTGCTCACCGGAACTGCTGATTTGTTGTGGCAGTACTTCTTGCAAGATAACGTCAATCTGCCTCTGGTTGTAATTGCCCCGCGCATGATTTCCCTTGGCAGTCTTATATACTGCTAAGGGTTTTTCACGCCCTTTCTCCTCAGTCATTACAATAAGGTCATTATTATAGAATTTTTGGTTACAGAAGCCGATAATTTTCGGATGACAGCGGTAATGCTCTTTTAATAATGTTCGGGGAACATCTTCATATAGTTTTACGATTGAAGAAAGAATGCTGTGTTCCGCATACCGGTAGGCGCTATGCAAGGTAAATTTATGGTAAATTTGATTGGTTTCTTCTGCTATATTCTCCGGAACAACATTGGGTAGCTGCATTAAATCTCCGACGATAAGGGCCTGCTTTGCACAAGAGAGCGCCAGCGCCCCGGTAACAATATCAACCCTGTGAGGCCTCATCCATAATCACATAGTCAAATAAATAGTTGTCCCCAGCACACGTGCGCAAAGAATGAGTCGTGCTCAGTACAACCGGATATTCTCCAATAAAAGAGGCAAAATCTCTCCATAACGATTTCTTTGTAAATACCTTGCGGCTTTTTTGTTGAGAATATCTGGCAGCCAGTTTGGCCTTGAACAGCTTCAGCGAGTTTTGGGTGTATTCTTCTATTGACCTTTCAAACTGGTAGCTTTCAAGCCGCGTCTCCAGGGCAGCAATTTGCTTTGTTAATTCGTTTACCCTGCTCTCGTAATAAAACTTTTGAAAACAAGCTATAATCTTTTCGTTGGAGTTTTGATAAAACGAAAAGCTAAAAATGCCATAGCGCAGCAGATTTAATAGCTTATGTTTTAGCGTGATAACTTTATCCTCATTAGCTATGCGCTGGTAATTCAACCATAATTCCATAACGGCGCCTGAATTAAGCCGATATAAAGAGCGATATGGCGCTATTTCTTCATTGGTTTCATTATAATAGGTGTAAAAATACTCTCTTTCGGTTAACAACGACGATAGCTCTTGCTTTAATACAGCAGCCTCGTTCTTCGCTTCAAGCATTTCTTCTAATTCTTTGCCACTTGATTTAAGTGTGTCATTTACAGCATTAAAGCTGTCGCTATCCATTACCCAATCGGCCATATCAGGATAATCCTGCATTTGCCCGGCAAAGAATTTTTCTTTGTTTTCGGTGTTTCCTAAGTAGGCTGCAATAAAATCTGCGCCATATGTCTGAAGTTTCTCCAAAACATTAGCCGTTGCCGCGTTGTTATTGGACACAACGGCAATGGTTTTTTCATTTATGATGGCATTGGCAATAATGTTCAGAATGGTTTGGGTTTTACCCGTTCCCGGAGGCCCTTCAATGACACTGATTTGTTCGGTCAAGGCTTTTTCAGCAGCAGATTTTTGGCTTAAATTAAACCCGAAAGGGAAAACCGGCATTTGCCCTGCTTGTGGTTTATTCATTTCAGTTTTTTCACCGTTTCTCCCCGTTTCCTTTGGGAGTGCCACAATATTTGCTCCGTGGCTAAATTGAGCGCACAACCCTCATAGATCCGTACGTGCCCAATTCGGGCATACGGCTCCTCGAAGTACTTATCCCATCATATCTCATAAATATTAACGTAAATTTTGGGGCGAACTATTGGATAGTGCTTTAACATGTCATAAAATCTGTCCCATGTATAGCTTTTCCTCTGACTTCGTCTGTTGAGCCAAATGAAGACGGCTCTTACGATTTTTCGCCAGAATTTATCCATCGCCGTAAAATTATCCGTTATCCCATAGTAGCGGTAGTAGCCTGACAGCTTTATGTTCAACTTTTCTATCAGTTCTTTCTTCCTTAATGTCCGATTTTGCTTCACCCATTCAGTAAAGAGTTTCAGTTTGGCCCTGAATTTCTTCTTGCTGGTTTTCCTTTTCACCCGAAAATAGCCTTTTCTGCTTCTACTGCAGTAGTGGGTAAATCCCAGAAAGTCAAAAGTTTCCGGCTTGCCTTCACCCCTGCTTTTTCGGTTGACTTCAGCATATCTTCCGAATTCTATCAGGCGGCTTTTACTGTCTTCCAGTTCAAGCCCAAACTTACCAAACCGTTCTTTGAGTAGGTCGTAGAACTGCTCTGCTTCGTGTTTGTATTGAAAACAGCAAACAAAATCGTCTGCATATACCACAATTTCGCAGTACCCTTTAAACTGTGGCTTTACTACTTTGTAGAACCACAGTACCAGCACATAGTGCATGTATATATTGGCCAGTATTGGAGAACAGCCGGAGCCCTGTGCTGTACCAGTTTCGGTTTCTTTATATACACCATCCTCGGTTATGCCGGCCTTTAGAAACTTCTTAATTAGACGTATGATGTTAGGATCTTTGATACATACTTCCACAAACTTTATTAACCATTTGTGGTCCAAATTATCAAAGAAACCCTTAATGTCTGCATCCAATATATAGCTGGTGCTGTTTCTTTCAATCATGGTATTCAGTTTCTTCAGTGCGTCATGGCAGCTCCTATCCGGGCGAAACCCGAACATGCAATCATAGAATTTCGGTTCAAATACTGCTTCCAGTATTTTCTTAAGAGCCTGTTGAACAAGCTTATCTTCGTACGCCGCTATTCCCAACGGCCTTGTTTTGCCGTTGTCTTTCGGGATATGTACCCGTTTGACTGGTTGTGGCCGATACGATTTTTGTTTCAAGGCCTTCTCCAGTCTCTTCAGATTCGCATCCAGATTTTCGTCATACATATCCTTATTTACGCCATCAAGACCTGCCGCTTTATTCTTATCCATTTCTTTGTGGCATTGTCTTAACATCTCTTCATTGATGAGATGTCCGATGGATGTAAATACTTCCTTGGGGTTTTCTTGAGATATTTCTGATATTCTCTTTAATTTCGTTTCCATTATGTCTCCTGTCCCAGCGTACAGATAATGTTTCCTTAAAGATATAGTACTACGCAGCAGTGAATTCTCATTCACCTCGCACCTTTCCTCCCGTGGCATTACCCACGTTCATCAGTAATATGTGGCTGTCCGACTCCCTGCCATTCTTTTGCCGTCCTCCCTTCCTAGTCGTTCGACATACTCAACATATGGACTACTATGTTAAGAAACAGCAGGGTCTCCCGGGTTAGCATGTATCCATTGTATGACATGTATGGCTCTTCGACCCCGGAAATGCACTATTTCGCTCGCTATTAACGCTCATAGTGTGTTGCCTTCCATCATTATCAGAATGTCGGCCATTTCACTAATCTTCATTTCGGGGCTCTATCACATTTCATACCTATCACCTGGCTGTCAACGCTTGACCTAATACATTACTGCATTGAATCCATGACTCGCTACTGGTGGTTCAGCTTAAACCTTTCCAGACAGGATTTCCACCTGCTAAGATATATGCCGTCATCCGGCGCACGATAATGAGAAGATGAGCAGTATTATCCTTGGTTATCTCGTTCAAAATGTCTTGGGTTCAGAATAAAGTAATTTCCTGTTTCTCTAATCCAATCATTTGCAATTTGAATAATGCTATATATGCTTCTCGCAAAAAAAGGTTGTGAATCCCTGCAAATTGAGTATCTATAGAGCAAAATACCAATATCTTGTCTTTCGAAATTACCTTCACTAATAACGATTGCTTTTTGATCATCTATTGGTTCTACCAAAATCAATAAATTTTTAGGATTATTTTGATTTATATCATTACCTGAAATGATCTTATGCACTGTATCTTTTTCAATAAACTCTAGGGTTTTATCATTATCTAATACACGTTTATACTGTCTCAGCGCATACACCATTTTTGCTATCAATCTTTTTTCTTTTTCAGGTAAGAAATATGTTTCTATTTCATCTTTAAAGAAGTCAACAAATTCCGTAATGTTAAGCGTTACATTTTTGTAGAGTTCAAAACCAAGATAGTTCTCATCGGCAATTAAGTTGGCTATATCTTCTTCCGAACTATTTAACATTCTGGAATAGTTATATCTATCAATATTTCTATCACTCTTTTTGAAAAGTATTGTACACAAATCAATCAAAATTGCTTGTATACCCAAGTCTACTTGTCGTTTCGTCTCTAGATACTCTTTTTTGTCTATCACGCGTTTTTCAATAATCTCGGCTATATATGACTCCAATAATTTAATCAGTAGTTTTTTGGCCGATGCAATATCTGCTGCGGTATTATAGCAAATTGGCTTTCTATACCTAATATCAAACGGCAGTTTTTCAACTTCGGCATATTCCAAATTATAAATACATACGATATTTGACCATCCTATAGATTTAGATGCAAAACCTAATTCTAACAAAACATTTGGATTAGGTGTGAGGCGACTATCACCTCTAGCATTAATAATACTTATATCAGCAATGAAAATATCACAAATATCTATCTTCGAAAAAATTGTTTGTGCCAAATCAGGTGTTCCCAATTCATTTCGACTATCTGTTTCAATAATATATTCAGATATCGTTTTATATCTACTATAAATATTCAGCATTGCTTTATCAATACAATCGCCAATTAGTCCACGATTTTTATTGTTTGGCAAATCCGATTCCCATGAATAGAATATGTTTAATTTCATAATGCTAATTTCTCCTATTTCATCTTAACACTTCACATTATTAGCCTAATCAATAACGTTTACATATTTCCCATGATATGGGGATTAGGGAGAGTTCCATACCATCGTATAATAACACGTAGCTGTCCTTACAACTAATAGATGAAATTAATTCCCTTCCTAAAGGCATCTTTCAACCGTTCTTTAAGAATAACCTCCCGTTCCAGATAGTCGCCACCATGAGATATATCCGGGCTACAAACCGTGATACTTCAGTTCTTCGAAACAATATTTATCTGCTTCTTCTAAATAAGCTTCAGAAAAGCAATGTTTGATATCCCCCAAAAAACTTCTCTTCTATTCTAACACTTCACGTCCCAGGAAGTAGTTTTCGATCATGTCCCATCTTTCGATGTCTTCATAAGATTCAGCAAAGAAATTTCGCATAATGTCTATTGATTTTTTTTGCCGCCTGTCAACATCTGTAAGAATTGCATTGCTGTACTCGTTGCGTTGAACCATAACTCTTACCTTATAAGGATCGTTAATACGAATGAATATCTCCGGATTCTTACCTCCTGACAATTCATATGTCCCTAATTCCATTGCTTCGAGTAAGTATGCGAGCTTTATTACGTGGTTTCCCCTGACATCTCCATACGATATATATTTTAATAATTCGTAATCTGACTGTGAATGCTGGAACAGATCATTAAAAGTCCGAAGAAAACGTCCTTTAAGTTTATAGTAAGCTCTGTCAATTACTCGATAAACGTCACCTTTTTCAGTAGTCTTTTTCTGGATGAATTCTTCATTATTAAAAGTCCTCCCAGATTCTCCCCAGTTAACATCAGTAACAAATAAGTTTAGCATTATATTAGCGATTTTTCTGGCTAGTACCTCGTTTTTCAACCTGTAGTTTAGCAATGAAATAAGTTCTTGCCGTGCAAAATACTTACCGGAAATCTCTGTAAAACACGATTTTAACAATTCGAAATATTTTTCCATGCCAGCCTTTACCTTTTCCGCAAGATCAATAAGTTCTATACTAAACCTAAAACGAGGGTATACTGGTTCACTAAAGTCAAATAGCTCCTTGTCAAAAAATAGTTTTTTTACCTGTGGGAAACTCAAGCTTTCAAAATGATTTTCCCATATTGCCTTTAGGTCCAACTCATAGATGCACCCCACGTCCTTGGTCATATATTCGTTACTTCCAAAATTACCGGAATTGAATCTACAGTTCTGATCAATATCCGATACTTCAACAGCGTACTTTGCAAATTTACTTTTAAGGAATTGTTCGCCAATCGAAGCAGGTACGCATGCATAACATTTAGAGAATAGGCTTCTGGGTCTAACGAGTACAACCGGATAACCATACCTCTTAAGTAAATCCTTTTCGATGAGGAGTAACCCACTTTTTACTTTTTGCTCAATATCATCTTTTTGGTCAAATATGTAACTAAATGCTTCCGGCGAAACTAAAAAGTTTTGTTTTTTATTTCTCTTGTATATATCATGGATTTTTTTCAACATGAAGTTTAACTGATACTGCTTCATACTTGATAAACCATATAATATTCTTGCAAACTTCAGGTCGTTAGCGTGAAAATCAACCTTAGCCAAGCCTTTTATGTTTTTGTCTCTAGCAACTCTTCCAATTTCCTGAACATAGTCGCATAAATTTCCTGAAGGAGCATGGTGATATACGATATTTATGTCGCTTATGTCAACGCCCATACCAAAGGCTTTAGTAGCAAGCATTACTTTAATATTCCCATTTTTAAATTTACCCATAAGTTCTTCTTTTGAGTAGGCGTCGAGTTGTCCGTAATAAGTGCCAACATATGAGCGGTACTGGGAGTCTACATTGGTCAAAACATCTTTTATCTGACTTACCCACGGAAAATAGATTATTGTTTTTTCGTCATTGTCAACAAATTCTTTTATCCGTTCAATTGTTCGTTGAATTTTTAGGTCTTCGTGGCTTCCTTTTTCCTTAAAACTAATAATTTTGAATGATATTTCATCCCGCCTTACAGTACCAAGATAAATCTTGGGGTTTTTCATATAAAGACTGTCAATAGTTTCAAGAACCATGTCATCCGGCCCATGGTAGACTGCCGTAGCAGTTAGGGCCAATACTGGAAAATCATTAACTAATTCATACTTTCTAATTTTGTTAATAAAATTTCCGAGATACCAGTAGTCAACCCTAAAGTCACGACCCCAGGTAGTAATAAGGTGGGCTTCATCTATTACCATAAGTCCTATTTGTCTCTCTCCAAGAAAATTTCTAATGTCATTGGACAATAAAAGTTCAGGAGAAAGATACAGTATAGAAATTGACCCATCTCTGATACCTTCTAAAGTATATTCTCTTTGATCCAGTGATAACTCCGAATTAATAAATGCGCAATAATCAATCCCACGATCCTTGAGTGCCTCTACCTGATCATGCATTAAAGCTATAAGAGGGGTAACAATTATAGTCATCCATTTTTGATGTTTTTCTGCTAAGTAAATGGCGGGTATCTGAAACAATACTGATTTTCCAGCCCCAGTAGGCGCAGTAATAAATATGTCTTTAAACTCATGGTTTCCTTCTTTAGCTATTTCGCACTGTTTAACAATATCTTCAATTAAGGCACCTTGGGAAATTTTAATGATGTCAAAAGTTGCATCTGGATCTTCATAAAAGGTCAGTTCCCGGAAGGAAGCATTAGTGTCCCAGTATCTTTTAAGAATAGATAGTAATTCAGGTCTGTATTCAAGCGTAAATTGGGGTTTACTTAAAAAAAGGTTGATAGGAGCTCCGAGGTTATTACAAACATGATTCAATATACTGATTTCATCTTTTAAGTACTCATCCCGAAAGACAGTGCTTTCTAAAACTATGTCTATCCCCTGGCTGTAAAGATATTCACCAAAATGCAGGCTTTCCTTAAGTTGATAAAAACTATCATCTAGATAGTTGGGAAATATATAATCATTTTCATACTTCGGACTTGCCGCCTTTACAGCTTCTCTATTAATAGGTTTATAGTTATCAAAAAACTTTTTATTAATAACGTTACTATTATGGTCTTCTTTGTTTACATAGGAGCAGTAGTGCTGTGCTGACCGGGTAGTTATGTATCCATAATAATTCAAAAGTATTTTTACGTCTTCTGAAGGCTCTATATTTTCTTCTTCTGATTCAATATATTTTACATAAGCCAAGACCGCTTGTCCCATTTCTGGAGAAAAATTTACAGGGTATTCATTGTTAAAGAAATTATTTTCTACAATAATGATGGAGCCGTCATAACTATCATTCAGATCCTGAAACCTATTGCTTAAAAGGACATACTCCTCATAAATGCCCCAGTAAATACCTTCCTCGAGGCTTAGGAACTTTGCTTGAACCTTCTTTGCGGATGCTTCAAGGGCGATGGTATCAAGTCCTTTACCACTTTGAGAATTCCCTTGATAAAACCGAGGGTAACTTTGGTTCAATTCCTCAAGAAAATTCTCCGGGAATCCTTTGTAAAATACCAAGGCATCTTGATATTTGCCTATCTTTTTCAGATGACTCTCTAGGAAATACTTATACATTCTTCTCTCCCCCAATCATTTCAATCCCACACCATATGGCTATAATTACTTGACCCGAAAGCTATATCTGCCTATAAACTACGCCCTAAAGCAGCAACCCTTATGTATAATTTTGGTAGGGTATATCTTCGCTCTCTTCAGCAAACACCGGGCCACGAATGTACTGCTACTACCGAGATTTATACCCATAACGATGAACAATAGTTATAGTCTGTGATGACTGCAAATCCATTTGCTATAATGTTCAATTGATTTCCAGCAAATCATTTATGAATTAATGGAAGTTAGTACTTCTATAATTTATTATTTATAATAGCAACTTTATCTTTTTCATTAAATATTTTTAATTCCCTTGCATAATTTATGTTTGATCTATTCCTCCATAGCTTCCCGTTCTAGACAGATTAATACTTCCTACCAAGTTATATATAATCCAACATAAATTTCCATTGCTTGAGCAATACCTTACTTATTTTGTTATTAAAGACAGTGCTGACAATACAATCTAAGGATATCTTACTGACTACTTTCCTACAGCTAGTTCGCCTATAAACATGGACATACAAACATTAACACTTATATAAAACCTAGTTCAGGAAAAACTGGTTACTTAGTCCAATTCATATGATATTATTAATAACGTACGTTGAAAGATAGCTGATACCCTTGAGCCTCAAAAAATTATCTGTTAACCTCTGCTTTAATTCGAAGGCATCATCAAAATCATCTCCAATAATTTTAATCACTTTATCAACATCACGTTCGTATATTCCCAAATCCAATAACATCTTTTTATGCTTAATGTTCGAAAAATATAAGTATTCAATTGTTTCAAGCACTCTATCATCAAGAACATCTATCAGCTCGTTTTCAACATTATCTTTCATTAAAAAGAAACGAATTATTGAGACCTTATTGTAAAAAGTGTGTTCGATATAACTCGTTTTCATTTTTATTGCTTCTGATATGAGATAATTTATGTCATTTTTAAAATACATTCTTGCGTCATCAACAACTTTTTTTATACGTGGCCGTTGTTTGTTCAATAGGCTCGTTATTAAATTGACTCTCAAATTATTGGTTCTTGATTCGCAAATTGAATCCAACACTTTAATTAATGGATGCCTCGCTGGCTTAGAGCTAAGCATGATAAACTGAAGTTTTTTCAACAAGTTATCTTTATTCTTACAATATCTCTCATATAGCTCAAGTACGGTGTCAAATCTAGTTTTTGTCCCAATAAATTCAAGGTACTCTTCTTTTGTTATATTCAACAGTTCCAAAAATTTCAAGACATCTGGGTGTCCTTCAATATTACCTTTTTGTATATCAATATCTTTGCTAACATCTGTGATCTCAAACCGAATACTTTTTATTGCATCGGTCTTATGGAACTCCGGATCATTCGGGGACTTAATGTAATAGGCATCACCTATAAAGTGTTGATATAATCTCCCTGTTCTTCCAACCAGATTAAAAAAATCAAATGCAGAAAAAGAATTTCCAGGGTTATTTGATTGTCTAGACGGTTTTGTTATTATAATGTTTTTTGCAGTTGTATTGACTCCCTCAAGCAGCGTAGAGGTACAAAGCATCACATTATAGTTTTCATTTTGCTGATAGTAATCTAATTGGAACATTCTTGTTCCTACAGGGATTTGGCCATTATGAATTAAACAGCCACGCTCTAACGCCGTTATTAAACACCACTCTTCATGAATCTCTTCTTTAGCCCATTCAATAAAAAATTGTATATTTGAATTCAAAGAAGTCAACGGCTCTTCCAAGGAAATCACGTCTGTAATATATTTATACATTCGTGATACTGTTGGGAAGTAGATTAGGGTCTTATCTAACGGATTTAGTTGATTAAGTAACCTTCTACATTCTGTAAATCTATCACCCTCATTGATTATCGGACATACCTTTACATCGTTTACAACAGGAGAGTAAGTTGAATTGTAGAAAACAGGTGCTTTCTCTAGCTTTTCAGTATCGTGAACCTCTTTAATAAATGGTGCAAGTAAAACATATCTTTCAGCCTTCTTAGATAAATAGTAATAAGCCATATTAAGAACTAGTACTCTTGCATTCATTTTATCGGTTTCAAGCTTATAAACCTCATCGATAACAAGAAAATCTATTTTCTCTATTTTTTGATATGCAGTTTCATGCACTATTCTATCATGTGTAAGAATAAAAATATTGTAGCTGTTGAAATTATATGTTTTATCTTCATTTATCCCTGTATGAACCTTGTAATTAAAAAATTTATGTCGATACTTTTTGATGATTTTTTTAAAGTATTCATCCACCAATGCCAATGTGGGAACTATCAATACAACATTTTGAGGTCTATACCTAACTATATACTCGAAAATACAAAATGTTTTTCCAAAGCTAGTTGGTGCGCTAATAATTGTTGCTAGGTGATTAGTTATATGCAATATAATTTGCATTTGCTCTGGATGTAATGATATCCCTTCATCAATTTCTGAGATTGCAAATGAATTAAAAACAACGGAATTAAAAGAGAAATTCTGAGAGTATACCGTCAGGTCTAAAGCGAACAAATCATCGGCTAATTCTTTTGCCCTAGTTGTATGATTATCTGCTCTGGCCAACTCCCGAATATATTTATCACGCAAGACCTGAGGATTATTTGCTTGCTTCATTCTTATAATAATCCTCCTTTTCTCTTATCTTTTTTGTAAAAACACCTATCAACTTATTTTTATCTATAATTGGCAAAGAGATAGAAATGTACTTTGTATCTAGTCCAAAATATGTATATTTTTTAATTTTACTTAATTTGTTAAGTATGATTGCACGATCCGTTTCTGTTCCGTGTGCAATAAAAATGGGAATGCCTATTTGGGTAATCCCCGCTTTATCAATAAACTGTTTAATATCTATACTAATTTCTGCAAAATCACCGAAGGCATCAGAGAATTTGTTTAATTTATTTTTATACAAGCGACTACTTAATACTAATTCAAATTCATCGGAAAGTTGTTTTTCATACTCACATAATGATTTATTAATAAGATTAATCCCATTATCCAACTTTAAAGTAAATTTCGATTCTCCAAACAATAGCAAATCATTTTCTTCTGAATAAAAAAGTGTATCTATACCGTAAACACTCATATTATAATCTGTTTGTAAATGAGCTTTTGGTATAATACAGTTGAAGTTAAAGAAATCAGATAATAAGCAACAAAAAATATATTCACCTATTTTACCAATTTTATCCAATCGTACAATTCTTTTTCCGTCTCTATCCTCTAAATTCATTTCTTCCATTAAAATAGAACATATCGTTTCATCAAACTCAGAAACATCCTTTTCCAAATTAAAATCATCTATGTATGTTTTTAAATGCTTATAAAGAATTACAAAATGAGTGATCGAAGGTGTGAATTTTATATTTGCTGTATTTTCACAATACCGAATAAGCTTATCATCACTAAAAAAATAATCAAATACTATTTCATAGAATTTGAGAGTATTCTCTAATTCAATGTGAAAAAATGAAAAGTTATCTTTAAAGGAAAATACATTGAAGCAGTCAAACTTTTTTTGTATTATTTCCTGATTTTTTTGTGCCATCTTTACACCTTCAATTTTAAGGTTAGATGTCCAGTTTTCTCTAACCAAGTTTCTTTAAGATCCAACTTCCCCCAACACCACACCACATCCCTACCCCTGTCCCATCTTCCCCCAACAAAAAAGGACACCACAAAAAGCCTGCGGTCGCCCCCCATACTAAAAATGGCTTGTCTTATTTTCCCAGCTAGTACTATTATATGTTATTTCCTCACATCCTGTCTACATATCTCACAAAATCGTACATCTCACAAAATGGCCCAATACCCCCCTCCCCTCTCCTGCCGCTCATTTTAGGCATAACTTATTCCCAGGTAAAATCCATAACCCCGGCTCTCAGAATGCGCTCCTTGAGGTCCCTGGCAATGAACTCCAGCCCCTCACTGCTGGTGGACTCACATCTGGCCACCAAAACCGGCTGGGTGTTGGATGCCCTTACCAGGCCCCAGCCTTCCGGATAAATAATTCTTACCCCATCAATGGTGATAGCCGGATACTCCTTTAGGGCCCCTTTACGTATTTCCTCTATCACCTTAAACTTCCGGTTATCGGGGCAGTCGATTCTGGTTTCATCCGTACTGTGGTAAATGGGAATATCACTTACCAGTTCCGATAATTTCCGCTCAGTATTGGAGACGATTCTCAACAACCGGCCTGTTGCGTAAAAAGCATCATCAAAACCATATAACTCATCGGCAAAAAACATGTGTCCTGACATTTCCCCGGCAAACAGCAATTTGAGTTCATTCATTTTGGCCTTAATCAGGGAATGACCCGTTTTACAAAAAACAGGTTTGCCGCCAAGCCTGGTAATCTCATCTACCAGGGCCTGAGAACACTTAACTTCTACCAGGGCCGTCTCTGCCGGGTGTTTGGCCAGTATTTCCCGCCAAAAGAGCACCATCAGCCGGTCACCCCAGATTATCCGGCCCTGGTCATCTACAACTCCGAGGCGGTCTGCATCCCCGTCATACGCAATTCCCACATCGGCATTGTGTTTTTGCACTATCTCTGTCAACTGTGTCAGGTTCTCTCTCCTGACCGGGTCAGGGTGATGGTTGGGGAAGCTCCCATCGGCTTCACAAAACAATGGGATGACCTCATCACCCAGGCTCTGCAAAAACTGTTCTATATAAAGGGCTGCCCCTCCATTCCCGGCATCTGCCACTACCTTTAATCTACGGGGGCCCAGTTTAATCTTATCGGTCAGCATATTGAGATAATCATTTGAAATGTTAATCTTAGTGACTTCTCCCTTTTGGGCGGCTGGCGGCTGCAGCGCTGGGGCCTTCCTCCACCAGGCTGCGGATTTTCTGGATCTCACTGCCATATATAGTGGTTTTGCCAAGAGCCAGCTTCAGGCCGTTATAATCTTTGGGATTGTGACTTCCGGTAATCATGATGCCGCCATCTGCATCAAGCTGCTGCAGGCCAAAATAAAATAAAGGAGTAGTAACTGTTCCCATATCCACAACATTAATCCCCACAGAGGTTAACCCCTTAATTAGATTCTCACGAATTACCGGTGTTGATAGGCGTATATCTCCCCCTATGAGCGCTCTCTGAAGGCCTTTTGTTCCCATAAGCCGGCCAAAGGCCTGACCTACCCTGAAGATCACCGGCGGCGTAAGCTCAGTTTTGGCCAGGCCGCGAATATCATATTCCCGGAAAATATCCGGGTTCACCCTGTTCTTCAGCCTGTCAACTATTTGCCTGACCTCCCGCACCCGGTCTTTATGACAAATTAAAGCGCCCTCCTTGCTCACAGCAATCACCAGGTCTTTTACCCCGATGGCCGCAACCGGCATATCCTCAGCATAGGCCACACAATTAGCAGCATCAAGGAATTCAGCGCTGCCAACATTTATATTGCCCTGCGGGTCCTCCGGGTAAATCGTCTCCAGTGAGCGCCATGTTCCCAGGTCATCCCAGCCAAAACTGCCGGAAACGATCATAAAAGACGGAAGCTTCTCCATTAAAGAGTAATCTATCGGGATTAATTCACCAACCTGCCTTCAATTCACATATTATGAAAGGAATAACTAAACAGACAGGAGAGATAAACTGAGTGTCCACCAATAATATGAGTTACAAAATCCTTAAATTAGATACCGGCGAACCGGTTATAAAGCTTTATCCTGCATTAATAAGCAAACTGAAAATAGATGTCGGAAAACCGGTGCAATTAAAATTTGGCAGCCTGGCATGTTCAGTTAATGTCATTCAATTAAATGCAGCACAACCGCCAACCGGAGGCGAAATGCAGCTCTCGCGTAAAGTTATGCAGGAACTCCACATACCTGAAAATATTAAGTTATCCATCAGAAGAATTAAGAAGAAAAAGCTGAGGCTGGGACCTGTTATTGGAATTCTCACCTTCCCCAACACTTATGCCAATAAATACTTTGACTTCTATTTGAATTATCATGTGATGCTGGAAAGCGGGTTCCTTTTTGTTTTCGGCAGTCAGGGAGTCAATCCCCAAACAAATACTGTGCAAGGTTACTATTACAATCCATCTGTAAAGACTTGGACTCCGGCTGACCTGCCCTATCCGGATGCCGTTATCGACAGGTGTTACCCTAACCCCTACCGCATCCATACCCAGCTTGAAAAACACATGGGTAAAGGCAAAATATTTAACAAAAAGACCCTGATTAATAAGCTGGATTTCTACACTGCATTATGTAAAGATAATGTTTTAAGAAATCACCTGCCCGAAACCAGGTTCTGCACTGATGCTTCAGACATTACAGATTTACTGGAAAAACACGGCAGAATTTTCATTAAGCCGGCGGCCGGTATGCAGGGTGCGGGAATTGTCACCGCTGCGCTGGAGGATGACAGGATCATATGCCGGTATATGGTCAAGGGAAGGGTTCTGGAAAAAGAAATGACCAAGCCCCGCCAGGTATTAAAATTATTGGAGGCATTTGGTCATCCACGGAGACGATATATAATTCAGGAGGCGGTTCCTATCATGGGCTATCGGGGCAAACCTTTTTGCTTCCGGGTCATGGTATGCAAAAACGGCCAGGGGGGCTGGGTGGTTCCGGCGATTTTTACCAATGCGGCCAAAGGCAATTCCTTTTTGACCAATCACGCCGCCGGCGCCAGTAGATTCATTCCTTTAAACAGTCTGTTTAACGATATTGAAAACAGGCTTAAAACCACCAAAGCTGATCTCATCGATTCCCTGGCCGCCTTGGGCGCCAGAACGGCAGACCTGCTCGATAAAAAATACGGACCGCTGGGAGAACTGGGCCTTGATGTGGTAGTCAATCAATCAGGTAAGCTCTTCGTCCTTGAAGGTAATGGCAACCCGGGAATGGTTCCCAGGAGTCACATGGTTGATTTCCCCAACTGGGTTTATCAGATGTTCAAACTGCCGGTTTCGTATGCAGTACACCTGGCCGGTTTCGAATATTAGCATCACCAGCAAATTAGTCTTTAACTACTTATTCCAGCTGTGAAAAGAAACCGAACGAATCCCATGCTTTTTGAAAAGCTGATTCAGGTCAATTTTGCCGATATTGTGTATACTGCTTCTTTTGAGACTCAAGTTTCGCCGCGGCTTCAAAATGATTTCCTGTGGATAGTTTTTCAACATGAAATTCCCATAGGTCTCATATTCCGAAAAACTATCCCATTGTCTCTTATTCATGGAGTTTAATATGGCCATATACCAATTCGTGGCATGCCTGGATGCAATGAATTTTTTCAGCTCATAAAGGCGCTTTTTCTTGAAATACATGTAGTGACTGACAAAGAATAACGACTGCGCAGGGCCTGGCGCCTCTTCTCCCAACAGTTTTTTATAAGTTGAAAAATAGGGTCTGTAATAAAGTGTTCTGCAAAAAAGGATTGATTTATCATTATATTCAAAAACGTGCGGGTGAATCAACACTGTATCTGCATCAAGCACCAAAAATCCCTCACTGCTGCCAAGAGTGTCCCCGCTTAGCTTGAGCAATTGTTGAAATAACCAGCCTGAGCGGTCCACGGTGACATTATTTCTGGTCGGGGTGTAGTTCAGGTCTTTTTTTGTAAGTGGCAATACGGAGTTTTCATCAACAAAACTGCATTTCCTGGCGCTGCATAAGTCTCTGATTTTTGCACTTTGGGGGGCGACAATAAAAATTTCACCTAAGGGATGCCTTACCTGTTTCCTGACTGCGTCAATGGCATGTGGCAGAACATCTAAGTCCTTTTCAATAACGGGTATCAGAACATCTATCTTATTCATGCACAACATCTCCTTTCCCGATATCATATGAATGGGAAATATTTAGGAGACTGTTTTAATGAGAAGAATACTGGTCTTAAATCTTTTCCCTGCCGCCAGGCCTCCCATTATTGGAGGCCAGATAAGATATTTCCACCTTTATGATAAGCTTAGTAACTACTATGATATAACGCTCTTGTCTCAATCCTACCGCAGAGAAAAAGTTGTATTTTCCAATGGTTTATGACCTCGAAAATAAATTAGCCCAAAATGCTGCTTTGGTGTTCGCAACTTCGGAAAAAGAAAGAGAAAGCTTTATTGCCCTGTATAACCTTAACCCTGGAAAAGTAAAGCTGGCGCCCAATGGTATCAATCCAAATGAGTGGCTTACCCGCAAAGAAGCAGCCGGTGATAGAATTACCGCATTTTTCATCGGGGCTAACTATCCCCCGAACATCCAGGCAGTTGATTATATTATCAATCATCTGGCAGACAAGTGTCCCCAGATAGATTTTATTGTTGCCGGAGGGTGCTGCGGCCCATTTCAAGACCGGGAAATGCCTAATGTCAAACTGTTAGGCAGAGTGAATAACAGGAAAAAAGTTGACTTGTTTGCCGGTGTGGATATAGCGGTTAATCCTGTAATTTCGGGCGCCGGTGTCAATATCAAAACACTTGAGTTCCTCTCTGCAGGAATCCCCTTATTTTCTACCGGGTTTGGTGTCCGGGGATTGGAGCTGATTGATAAAAAACACTATCTGAAAGCCGAAATAGAAAATTTCCCTGAGATCATCAATGAATTCTGCCATCAGAAGGATCTTTTGCAAGAGATAGCTGCATGTGGACGCAGCTATGTTAACGATAACTACTCTTGGAATAATATTGCCCGCGATATCAATGAAGAAATAGATAACAGCCTGGTGGAAGACAAGGTTTCTGTGATCATGGCTGTCTATAATGGTCAGGAATATCTGAAAGAATCCATAGACAGTATTTTAAACCAAACCTATCCACATTTTGAATTTATTATTGTAAATGACGGCTCCAGGGATGACACCGCAAAAATTCTCGATAGCATAACAGACCCCCGGGTGAAGGTTTTCCACCTTGCCGAAAACCATGGCGTTTCCTATGCCCGTAATTTCGCTGCTGCCAAGGCAAAATACGAATGGCTTGTGCTGCAGGATGACGATGATATCAGCCTTCCCGGCAGAATCGAAGAGCAGTTAAGGTATCTAAGGGCTCACCCGGATCTGATTTCTGCACTTTCGATGTTCCAGATAATTAAAACGGAAACACCGGTGACTGAGAATTCCCCAATCATTTCAAAATCGATGACATCCCCTCATCTTACCCTAAATCGCATAAAAAGAAGGAGATTTTATTGCTACTGGATATGTTACGGTTCGGCTGTTATTTCACGAAAGGCTTTTTTACAGGCGGGAGGTTATGACCCACAGTATAGAATTGGAGAGGACCATGACCTGTTCCTGCGTTTGATGGATTTGGGCGCTATCGATATGGTTCCCAGGGTACTTTATCAGTACCGTTATGATCGCAATTCAACCTCGAAAAAGAACCGTTCAGAGACCCGGGCCGCAATTATAAAAATATCGGTCAGGCATATAAAAAGAAGGTATGAAAAAAACGGCCTTACCCCTGCCACTGCCCTTCTTGCTTCCAAAGAGGACTCCGATTATTTCACCAAGACCGTCTGTGCGGAAACCGGGATTCAAATAAAACTGTCTCTCCGGTATACCAAAGACCAACAAACCGATAACCGGCATATTGACCAGGCGCTTTCCCTTTTTAAACAAGGAATAATCAATGGTATTCTGGTTCTGGGGGACCTTAAACCCATGCAGCCCATCGTAAACCAGCTAATTCACAATGGGATGACCTTAAACAAGAACTTATTTCTCCTGAAAAGCTTTAAGACAAAAGCCATACCTTGATTGTCAGGTATGGCTTTTAGTGGTGGTTATATTCTGTTGCTGATTACAGCTTCTATGGCTTCTTTCAGCGCCAAACCGCCTCTGTCCCAGGAGAACAGGCGCATATCTTCCCTGCCCTGCCGTCCTTTTTGTTTGCAAAGCTCAGGGTTTTCATAGGCTTTTCTCATTTTCTCTTTCAAATCATGAATATCAGCGGCTATTATGCCTGCCCCAATGGGTTTTGATTAACAGAGCTGTATTGTCTTTATGGGTAAATTCCTCCCAATAGGCCCTCAACAAGGTTTCGAGATTTTTGCGGCGCTGGAACTCGAAGACAGACAGGAACACAAATTTCCCATCTGTTTGTTTGAATGGCAGCTTCTGATTTTCCGGTTTAAACTCATTTCTATCTATTCCGTGCGGGACTAGGAATACCGGTATTTTTACACCACTGTTATGCATGGCATCTATATTCAGCCGGGATGGGACACACACCGCATTAAACTTGCTGATTATCGGCAGCCAGTTATCAGGCAGTTTGGTTGTTTCCCAAACTGTGTTCAGAATAATGCGGTCAAACTTCATGCTTTCTTTTTTTATGTCGACCTTACATGGCGGGGAATGGTAGACTAAAACTCTTCTTTTGAATAAAGCGTCCGGCTTCTCCATCAGGGCCTTTATCTTGGTTTTTTTAGCAGAGTCCCATTCTTTTACCCGATGGCCCCAGGACCATGTTTCCAGCTTAACATCGACACCCAGTTTATCTAAGGCAAAGACATACTCTCTGCTTGCTGTTCCATATCCGGTGGCATCAAGAACCGGCCCTCTCCAAACTACATGGAAGTCTGTCATAAACATCCCTCCTTCTATGATCTCCCATATAAGATATGTAAACCCTCATCTGAGAGTTCCAAGAATCACAGACTTAGTTGTGACCGCCCCCAGCCCGAACACCCCGTCTTAGAAGAACCTGCATAAAAATCATTATTCTAGGCACTCTATAACATGGAGGTGTAGTATATATGTCACTAAACTTAACCCAAAAAGAAAGGCTTCTTTTGGAAGACCAGAAAAAGCACGAGGAAATTTGTATTCAGAAGTACACCAGTTTTGCCAACAAGGCACAGGATCCCCGGTTAAAGCAAATGTTTAATACTCATGCCCAGCATGAACAGCAGCATTTAAACACAGTTAATCAGATTCTTTCCGGACAGACGCCAAACCTGCAGTCCCAAACCCAGCAGCAGGGGATGCAGCAGCAAGGGATGCAGCAGCAAGGGGCACAACAGCAAAGCATGCTTCAGAATGCTTTTAACCAGGGACTGTCCGGAATGGGGTTAACAGACTCAAATGATGCGGCTTTGTGTAATGACCTCTTGATGACCGAAAAATACGTCTCCGGGGCATATGATACCGCCATTTTCGAAATGACAGATTCTAACGTGCGCCAGACTCTTAACCACATTCAGAAAGAGGAACAGCAGCATGGAGAAGATATTTTTAATTATATGAAAAGTATGGGTATGTATAATCCTCAATAACATGCAATAGCTTAAAATGCGCTAAAAGTTATCCCCCGCCTCACCGGCTTTTGCCAGCGGTGAGGTTTTTATTTTGCTGTGATCAATGCCGTCATTTTGACTTTCGGCATCATTGAGGTAAAATATATATGAAATAATTTTAATATCTTAGATGTTGTATATTGGGAGGGATAAATCATGAAAAGCCACCGAAAAGAATTATGGTTTGAAACCAGAGAAAGGCGGAAACTAATCAACATCACCCCACAGGTGGAACAGGTACTTTCTGAAAGTGGCATCAAGGAAGGTCTGCTGCTATGTAATGCCATGCATATCACTGCCAGTGTCTTTATCAATGATGATGAAAGCGGGCTGCATCAGGATTTTGAAACCTGGTTGGAAAAGCTGGCGCCTGAGAAACCCTATGAACAATATCACCATAATGGGTATGAGGACAACGCTGATGCCCACCTAAAGCGCACTGTCATGGGACGGGAAGTGGTTGTGGCCGTAACAGGCGGCAGATTGGATTTGGGCCCCTGGGAACAGATATTTTATGGTGAGTTTGACGGCAAACGCAAAAAACGGGTATTAGTTAAGATAATCGGTGAATAACAAAGTAGACCAAATTGTCTTCTTTTTTTATGCCTGAAGGCTTAACTTCTCTGGATAAAGGAAAACCCGCATGTTTTTGACATTCCCGAAATATAGTTAAATAAAAATAAGTCAGTCAAAAACCAAAATAAAGCGGGAGGTATCCTATTGCGAGGGCCCCAGATTTTTCTGTTTAGTAAGACTGGTTTGGGTTTAGTAATATGTCTAATTTGTTTCATGTTAATGAGTTTATGGATAACACGGTACTCCAGCTATAAAATCTCTACACATAAAGGCCCTGCTGAAACAGACCTGATAATCAATTTTATATTACCTATGCAGCAGGATGATTTGAAGTCTAAAATAAGCATTCTTCCTGAAATACCAACCACAAAGATATCCTATAAGCTTAGGTGGAAAAACCGTTCAACTGCAGTTTTAACACTGAAACAAGATGGTCTTCCATATGGCCAGCTGTTAACAGTTAAAATTAATCGGGCTGGAACGAAACTGCCCTTCATTAAGAAGAGTTTCAAAACCAGGTTTCGGTCTTCTGTCCCGGTTTCTTTGGTTTCAGATCAGGAACTGCATGACATCTCTACGAGAGGCCCAGTCCCAATTTTATTTAACACTCCCGTAACTCCTGAGGACATCAAAGAATTTATCAAGCTTCCCGCACCGGGAAAAGTGGAGCCGGTAAACATTAATTATCAGGGTAAAATCTATTCTGACCACAGCCGTTGGCAGTACATACCGTTCCATCCCCTTGAAAACAACACCTCTTATGAAATCATAATTACTCCGGGCCTGCACAGCAAAAGCGGGGCTGAACTTGATGCAGAAAAGAAAATAACCTTTGCCACAGCCCCTCCAATTAGCGTGTTAAGCACTAATCCGGCTGATCAAAGTACCGGCATATCTCTATATAAAAAAATAGAAGTTACTCTCGACCAGGATATAATTAATGGTTCCATGAAGATTACAGACCTGAAAACAAAAAAAATCCTCACCGGAGCAACAGAAATAAGCGAAAAAAAAATCCTCTTCAAACCTGTCAATTGCTTTTTGCCGGGAAGAGAGTACAGAGTAAATCTGAATGTAACAGCTGCTACCAATGAGTTACTGGAAGATTACTGTTTTTCTTTTAATACGTTAAAGATGGAGGATACCTACTGGTTGGATGTCAATCTGGGGGAAACCCATAGTGTCATAGTATATAAAGGTGATGAAATCATTCGCCTGATGCCGGCATCGGGAGGACGTCCGGAAACTCCCACCCCATTGGGCCTCTTTTATACCCAAGACAGGGGCCACAGTTTTTGGTCTCCACGGTTTGGAGAAGGGGCTACATACTGGGTCAGATTGGTCGGACAGGTCTTGATACACTCTGTTCCGCGGGATAATAAATGGGAAATTAAGCAGGATGAACATGATAAACTCGGACTGCCGGCAAGCCATGGTTGTATTCGTTTAAGCGAAGAAGACGCTAAATGGGTTTACCAAAATATCCCCAGAGGTACTATGGTGTTTATTCACTTATAACCAAATGAAGTGGGACTGGATCATTTTTAAGTTCATTTCATGGGGTCATCCCAATGTTTTTCCAGAGATATGCCCCTTACTATACTGTCATACCCAAACCGATTCTTTATTTGGTCACAGGCATTGTCAAGTTTACGCAGTTTTTCTTTTTCATTAAACAGGTCAACCTGTTCAAAACGCTTCTTGACCAGATTGGAAACACTTACCCCGATTAACCTGACTTTTTTGTCCTGAGGCCAATTACTCTTAAACAGCCTTACAGCCGTGCTGCATATTTCTTCTGAAATATCGGTGTGTTCACTTAGTGTATGTGACCAAGCATGGTTAGTAAAATCTGTTTCCCGGAGTATCAGGGTCACCGTTTTGCACATATACCTGCCCTGCCTTACCCTGTGCCCAACTTTTTCAGCTATTTCCATAATGGCTTTTTTTATTTCCGCCCCTTTGTAGTCCCGGCTCAATGTAAATTGATTCCCTATTGATTTAAGGTCATCATGGGAATTGGGGTTAACTGAACTGCAGCTTTCTCCATTTGCCGACATGTGCAGCACCCGTCCTGGGGCCCCCAGTTTCCTTTCAAGGATATCCGGAGGAAATCCGGCCAGGTCACCAATTGTGTAAATCCCAAGGGAATTCAGCTTCTTCTGAGTACTGCCCCCTACCCCGAATAATTTTTTCACCGGTAACGGCCAGAGTCTTGCCGGCACTTCACTTTTGGCAATCAGGGTAAGGCCGTCAGGCTTTTCCAGTTCAGCAGCCATTTTAGCCACAACTTTGTTGGGACCAATACCTACAGAGCACAAAACGCCTGCTTCCTCCCAGATCCTTTTCTTTATCAGTTTGGCTGTCTCCACAATATCACAATGGGACCCAGCCATGTCTACAAATGCTTCATCTATCGAGAACTGCTCCACAAGAGGAGAAAAGTCTCTGATGATATTCATAATCCGTTTGGAAAACTCCAGGTATTTCCCATGGTCAGGCTTTAGATAAATACCCCCCGACACCAGCTGCTCAGCCTCCCATTTGGGCATGGTGGTCTTCACCCCAAACTTCTTCGCCTCATAAGAGGCAGCCAGCACAATGCCGTGTCTCTTGCCCGGGTCCCCACAAACCACTACCGGCTTACCCCTCAGGGCTGGATCAAGGGCCTGGTGAACTGATGCAAAAAACGAGTTCATATCAATCAGCATTATATTGCACAAATTACCAACCTCTTTGCTAGTATCTTCCCGCTTCAACAAACAAGTACCAAACGGAAAATAAGACTCCGAATATCAAAGGAATTAGTATTACCCAAGTCAGCTTTTTAGCCATCTGCCCGCGCTCTTCACTGCCTTCACTGTTCCCATTATCTTCACAGTTATCATCATCTTCGCAGTTATTATCATCTTCACAGATATCATTGTCTTCACAATATTCGCAGGTATCATCATCTTCAGCAATTTCACTGTTAATCAGAAACATGGCTTCCCGAAGCTGGTGCTGCAATACAAAAATATCGATACCCAGCCTGGAAACCCCCATAAATACTTTAAGGTACTGCCCACCTTCTCGGTATTTGCGAAGTGTCAGTATATTATGAGACTCCAGCAGCGCCTGTATCAGATCAGCTTCATGTTCATCTGATACAGTAACCAAAAGCACTTCTGCTGCCTTGCCCCATATAGGTGTTTCTGCTTCTGCTTCTGCTTCAGGCTCAGGGTCTAATTCGGGCACGGTTTCGACCCAGCAGTAAGCACACAGGTCATCTTCCTCCTGAAATCTCCTGCATTTCGGACACCAGGGCATTACTATCCCTCCCCAATCAATGACTCTATCTCATCATATTGCCGGTATCAATATCAGGTGAGCTATATGGTCCACTGGTTATGAATGATTCCCACCAGATACAGTTTCTCATTAACTTCCTCAAATACCAGTCTCAGGCTCTGCCAGTCCATTCCCTGATATTGTTCGTCAAAGCCGGAAAAATAATATTCTACAATATCGGCCTCAGAATATACTTCAAACTGGTTTTCCAGGGCATTCCCTGTCCCGAGAGTATGATTAACGCTTATCTTTTCGGCATTGGCAAAGTCCGCAGTATATACAAATTTCTTGAAATACTCCACAGGAGTCAATAATATCGGTTCACCGGTGCCATCAAAGTATCCCCAGGTATACTTTTCGTTGTCATTCGGAAAATTTCTGACCTGTGCTGCAGTGAAAACCAGGTTGCCATCATCCTTTTCTGTATTTACATAAGCATAGGGGGTAAAACGTATCCCTTTATCCGGATGGACCATATCTGCAAGTTTTTCCATGTCATCTTGTTTCAGCGCCGTAATCGCCTCACGGCTCCTAACCTCAACTGATACCGGTTCCTTTGTTTCCTTTGTTTCTTTGTTTTCATTATTAGGCTGTTCGGTCTTTTTTTCCGTATCCGGTTGTTTGGCCTTGTCGTCCGCAGAACCGGTACATCCGGCAGAAAAAATAACTATCAGAACAACAGTCAGCAATAAAAACAACCTTTTCAAATTAACCCACCCTCTTTTTATCATTTAAGCTGTTAACAGGTAATCAGAGCTGCCTGCCTTACCGCTGCAGCTTATACAAATATCATGCCCAAAAAGTTCAATTCTGTTGTTATCGGCCATTCAATATTTACTCCTAATTGTCTGGCCAAGGCGGTAATATCTATCCCGAAGCCATCGGCGCCGGGGCGCGCTTCCAGGGGACGCCGGCATGGTTCGTCTGCCGGAGGACAGTCCGGACAAAGATTGCAGCCCCCTACGGTAAGCCCAAAGGCCAGGTGATTTACGTTTTCACAGGCAATTTTTTCACACTGCCCGATAATTTTCAACAACTCCAGATGTGGTTCAAACTGTTTAACTCCGGTCACGGCCTCACTGTTAAACGGAATCGTTAAACTGACAAGCAAACCGCCCTGATACTGAGATATAGCCTTTCGGATAAAGTCAAGGTCAGGTAAATTTGGTGGGCAGAATTTACGCCGTCCAAAATCCGGACATGGCGGAATCATACATTTCAAGCGAACACTTTCTTCAACTTTAACATCCGAAATTTCAAATGGTCGGAAATTAACCCTGGAATCGGATATTTCTTGTTTTAATAGCATTATCAATTCATCAATAGACATTGCAGCACCCCTTAATAAGTAGTACTATTCTACCAGAATTAAGCCGAAACTGTTTTGCTCACAAGACCGATCTTTGACAACTTCTATTGGAAACCCGTTTAATCCCGCCGTTGCATAGACATCAATTCCACAAGCCTCCATGGAAGGCCGGGCGTTTTCGGGGTGAATACATTTTTCCATACTGCACTTCTGACACAGCTTACAGGGCCCGGCGCCCAATCCCAGAGCCTTGTGATATCCGGCCAGGAAAATTTCCCTCTCCAGGTTTGCCACCAGGTTGTTCTGAATTCTGTAATCATCACCGTGAATCAAAATTGCTGTTGTGTAACAATCTATAATTTCACGCATTTTCCCGGGAGTGGGTGTCCTGGGCGGACAGCAGCAGCTGCTGTTATAGCCGCTGCATCCGAACTGGCACTTCATCAGTACCCATGCGGCGGTTATGATATTTTTGGGATCAATAACCTTTGCCGCGGCCGCCCCTAACTCACAGGCCCGCCTGATAAAACTTTCATACATCTGGTCCTGATTCATAATCCGTACCTAATGGCACTTTCCACATGAATTAATGAGGTGTTCAAAAAACTGATTCCATATTCATCCCGGTCCAGTATCAGGGGCAGTTCTGTACATCCCAGAACAACACCCTCTATCTTGGAATCGTCAATCATCCGCTTTACAATTGCCAAAAGTTCCTTTTTCGTCTCAGCCTTAATTACTAATGACTGCAGTTCCGCAAATATCTTGGTGTTAATATATTCCTGTTCCCCGGCATCAGGTACAATAACTGCAATACCTTCCTTTTCAAATACCCTGGTATAGTAATCTGCCTTCATCGTAAACCCGGTGCCCAGCAGACCAACTCTTTTCAAGCCCAGGGCTTTAGCCTTTTGACAGGTTTCGGCAACTATACTTAATACAGGTATACTTGATAATGCCTGCACCTCATCAAACACAATATGTGGGGTGTTGGAAGCGATGACTGCATATTCAGCGCCGGCATTTGCCAGCTCTTTCAGGGCGCCGGACAAATATCCTGTTAAGCTGTCCCACTCCTTATCAGACACCATCTGCAGCATTTTAGTCATACTTATACTGTTAATTAACAGCTCTGGGTAATCTGCACCACCGGTCATTTCCCGGTATTTTTTGATTGCTAAGCGATAGTAGTCAATAGTTGACTCAGGTCCCATACCTCCAATAATCCCCAGCTTTTGCATCAATAATCCCCCTTCCCCTGAACAAATATCCGTATAACCTCTAATCAGATTAGGCAAATTAGTAACATACATCACAACGAAATAAGGAGTTAATAAATATGATTAAAGACAGACTTATCAATGGCGCTATCGCCGGCGCTGCAGGGGCAGTTGTTCAGAATTTGTATGCAGCAGCAGCCAGGTTATTTGGCTATACCGGTCCCGGTTACATTACCTATGGTAAAATAGTTCTTGCTATTGAAGATAATGGCGGATTATTATCAAACTCGCTGGGTCTGGTGAGCCACCTTGTCTGGGACATCATAGTTGGAATATTATTTGCTTACATTATCAGCAGCACCACAAGCCGTTACTATATCTGGAAAGGAATGCTTTATGGAGCAGCTGTCTGGTATTTGATCAAGGCCGGTGCAACCATTTTTAAAATACCTATTATTATGGGATTTTATCCGGAGACCGTAGTCTTCTTCTTCATTGGTGCCTTGATATATGGACTTGTTGTTTCTTATTCTTTAAAGGTATTAGATACCCGGCTGGTATAAGGGCTGGTATAAGGGCGGTATTTTATCGGCAAGGTAAACTTATCCATGGTTAGTCATCCCCAGGTGTGCCGTGTCATTCAGTAAACATAATATAGCCCGTTCGGGTTCGAAGAACTCTACAATATTAAGGGATACATTATCCTGTTTAATTTTCCAGTAATCATTAAGGCTCATACCCAGAACGGTGGCCACAATTATCCTGATTATCCCGCCATGAGCCACTACCAGCACATTTTTCCCGGGATTTTCACTCAAAATTCTGTCTATCCCAGCCTGGCAGCGGTCTGCTACCTCTCCCAGGGATTCGCCTCCAGGAATTTGGGTATCCCGGGGATTTTTATACCACTCTTTCATTACACTGTGAAACTGCCTGTCAATTTCACCATAGGTGAGGCCTTCCCATAAACCGAAGTTTGTTTCCTTGAGTTCCGGAACTCTTGCCACATCTAGGCCATGATATTCTGATATAGCCTCAGCCGTCTCCAATGCCCTTGATAAATCACTGGCATAGGCGGCGTGCAGTTTTTCTCCTGACAGCCTTTTGGCAATTTGGGCGGCCTGTACACGCCCCTCCTCACTGAGGGGGATATCCCGGTGCCCCTGGTATCTCAGGGTTTTATTCCACTCCGTTTCACCATGGCGCACTATATAAAGCCTGGTTCTCGTGTCAGACAAATTATTTTCTCCCCAATCTTTGCAAGGATTCAATCAAAAGCTTGTTCTCTTCCCTCTTTTTAACTGCTGTCCTGATATAGACAGGCCTCATATTCTTATAAGATGAGCAGTCCCTGACCAGGATACCCTGTTCACCCAGCATTTGGCATACCTCAGCAGCCGAATACCCCGTTCCGGCCACATTAATCAGCATATAGTTGGCGCTCGGGGCAATTGGTCTTAGTCCAATTATATTATTAATCCGGTCATAAAGGAATGTTTTTTCCTCATTAACGAAAGAGACGGTATTAGAGATGTACTGTTCATCCTTTAATACCGCAGCACCCACAAGCTGGGCAAAACAATTCACATTCCACGGGTCCCTGACTCTGTTTATCTTTGCGATAATATCCGGGCTGCCGATTCCCATCCCAAGGCGCAGTCCGGGAATGGCAAAAAACTTGGTCAGTGAATAGAGCACAAAAAGGTTACTGTATTTGGTAACCAGGTCCATAACTGAGTAGTTTTCCCTATCGGCAACAAAGTCCATAAAGGCCTCATCTACAATCACCCATTTTCTGAGCCCGGCGGCCTTTTTTATCAATTCCTCCAGCTTATCCCGGGGAATCAGTCTCCCGGTCGGGTTATTGGGATTACAGATAAAGACTGCATCCGTATCCTGCCACAGGCGGATAACATCCCCTGTGTCCAGGGAAAAGTCACTGCCTTCATCAAGACAGCAGTCTCTTACCTTACCCTTGTTGTTCCTGACTGCAATCTCATATTCATTAAAGGTCGGGGCAGGAATCAAAGCCAGTTCGGGCCCGATTACTTTAGCCAGAAGATACAGTATTTCGACTGCGCCGTTACCGGCAACAATCATATTATCAGGCAGGCCGAGCCATTCAGACACAGCTCTGCGTAAAACCACAGCCTGAGGATCCGGATAATTTGTAACCACATCTATATTGTTAATAATTGCTTCAACAGCTTTGGAAGACATCCCGAATGGATTTATGTTGGCACTGAAATCAACGATACCGGCCTCATTTATCCCGTACCTTTCCGCAGCCTCCCGTAGGTTTCCTCCGTGTATATGTTCAATGGTTTCCAAAACTTATCACCTGCTCTCTCTTCTAAAACGTCAATCCCGCCGTTTATGATACGTGTCTTGCAAAAAACATCGAACCCTTCCGCACTGAACACCTCCCTGGCCCGAACTGCAAACCCGGTTCCGGCTTCAAACAGCACACCTATCACGGTGCCGCTGTGGGCTACATTGACACCCAGTCCGCCGGTCATCCTACAGATATCACAAATCCTATCCAGGTCCGGTTTGGGCAGCATATGCTGGTTTGCATAAGCGCTTTCAGTTGCAGCCTGGCCAATTAGCTGACAGTTCCCCACTGCCAGTCCCTTTTCGATTTTTGCCATAGCTAACGCTATTTTATTTTCTTTTGCTATATTCAGAACATCCAGGTCCATTTTGGCATTAAAACCAACTGTGTCTACTGTCCCGCCAAGATCTATAATAAGAATCTCCATTTCCGGGGCCGGACCCAGGATCCTGGCGGCCCTGCCTCCAATATGGTCGAAAACTGTTATCCCGGGGAACATCAGCCCATCTGTCGGCTCTATTGACAGCGCAATCCCGGCTATATCCCAATCGGAAATCTCCGTGTCCAGCCCTTTTGCCGCAGCGGCACAGGCAGCGGCAATGTCTGCAGTACTGCTGGCCATCCCTTTGCCGCAAGGAATCTGTGAAAACACGGTTATTTCCGCGCCATAGCCTGTTTTACCGAAAAACTGCAGGGTTCTTTCCACAGCCAGTTTTACTTTGGGCAGGTTGTCGGTAACTACTATATTTCCTGTTTTATTTAACTGTACCGTAACAACTGAATAGAGGTCAACCGGACAAGTTACCAGTAAATTGGTCCCATCAAGTTTCCCCTGGACCAGTTCACCACAAGTTCCCGGCGCCCGTGCAATTCCCAGCATATTGCATTACCTGCCTTTAAGCTTAATAAAAAACACGAGTGGTATAAGCCAGATAGACGGCCATTAAGCCGGCGGCTTCCATGAGTTCCGCCGTTGCTCCATAGATGTCTCCGGTAAGACCGCCAAGGGTCCTGTTGACCCACCTGGCAAAAAAATGATTTAACGGTATCAGGGCTAAAAACACCAAAACTTCTGTTCTCATGGCACCTAGCAGAACTACTGCGGTAATTACTGATGCGGTTAAAAACTCCTTTTTCCCGGTGTGGTCTGAGTATGGATTCCCCAAGCCCGCCTGTCTGAGATACGGAAAATATCTTATGGAATAAACCATACACCAGCGGGCAAACACAGGTACCGCAAACAGCCACCCGGTTTTCCCCAGGTTCAGCAGCTCAACCATGAAACCCAGCTTTATCAGAAAAAGGCATGCCAGCCCAACAACCCCAAACGAGCCGACCCGGCTGTCCTTCATTATTTCCAATTTACGTTCAAGGCTTCTCCCACTGAATAACCCGTCAATGGTGTCCATAAAACCGTCGAGATGAAGTCCGCCGCTGACTACCACCCCGATGAGAATCAGAAGAGCTGCCACTATCAGGGGGGTAAACAGCTTTAAACCCAGAAATGCCGTAAGATACAAAAATACCCCGATGATAAGGCCTGCTGCCGGAAAGAACGACGAACCCTCCCCGCATTTCCGGTAATCCCATTCGGGGTCTGCAATATGTATCCGGGTTAAAAACTGAAGTGCAAATACAAAACTAGACCACATGTTTGTCTCCCTTTTTCTTAATATTCAATACCGCGCCTGCTCCCGACACCTTTTTTGTAGGGGTGTTTAAGCTCTGTCATTTCAGTTACCAGATCTGCAAGTTCCGTAATTTGCTCTGGAATCGCCCTGCCTGTGAGAATCAGTTCAATATTAGCCGGTTTATTCTTGATCAGCTTGACTACCTGGTCGGCTGTAACCAGATTATAGCGTATTGCATTTCCAATTTCATCCAATATCAACATATCACATCTGCCTTCAGACAGGTATTCCAGAGCTTCTTCATAACCTAGGCGCGCATGTTCAAAGTCGTCCTCATCAGGTCCGCGGTCCTTCAGAAAGCAGTCCCCGCACCCGGTACACTTCTTATATCCCTGTTTGATCAAAACACCGATGCGGCAGCCTCTGCCAAACTGGCTGATGGAAAACTGGGGCGCCAATCGATGGGCGAGGGCCAGCTCGCCTGCATAGCAGCGGCCCTTGGTAAACTGGATCATGTGGACCCGGAACCCGTGCCCCACAGCTCTGGCGGCCAATCCCAATGAAGCAGTTGTTTTACCTTTGCCGTTTCCTGTATAAACCTGCACCAGTCCGAATTCTTTTTCAATTTTCATCTGAACACTTCCTTAAACGGTTCTTTTTAAAATTATTACAGTTTTGCACAAACCGTTCTGCTAACTCCGGGTCGGATGCAAAATGATGGTGCACATAAGAAGCAAGGATATTTCCGTCAACATATCCGTCAAGGACGGGTTCCCGGTATCGGTTTCGCTGCAACCTGTATGCATATTTAAAATATGAATTTTTGCTTGGCTCTATTCTTGAATAATGAAATTCATGGCCCCTGGCTTTTTTGCCCTTGGGGGCAAGAATGTTGTCTGATAACGATTCAGCCTCTACATAACCCATGCCGACAAGCTTCTTTTCCATGATGCAGGAACCGGGAACAAGACCTGCCATCTGGTATCCGTTTCCGTCAAAATCCACAATCTCCCGGGAAAGGTACATCAGGCCCCCGCATTCTGCAAATACCGGCATCCCCTGCGTCCCGGCCAGCTTGATTTCCTTCATCAGGGGACTGTTCTGTGACAGTTCCTGGATGAATATTTCCGGGAAACCGCCGCCAATATACATACCGTCTATTTCTCCGGGCAGCGCCTGGTCATGAAGCGGGCTGAAGGGCACCAGCTCGGCGCCTTTTGACTCCAGCGCTTCCAGGCTGTCCTGATAGTAAAAGGAAAAGGCTTCATCCAAAGCAATCCCAATCCTGACGTTTTGCCGGCCATGGTCTATTCCTGAACTTAAAGCCCCGATGTAGTATGCTGCGGTTTCATCGGGGATTTCAGCAGCATTCCGGGCAATGTTTACCAGCCTTTCGGTATCAATACCTTCGATTATCTGACCTGCAAGTGATTTTACCATTTTAGGGAGATCTCCTCCCTCAACAGTGGGAACCAACCCCAGATGCCGTGAGGGCAGCTCCAGCCCGGCATTTTTCTTCACATGTCCCACTACGGGAATACTGCAGTACGTCTCTATGGCCTCGGTTACCAGTTTGAGATGCCGCTCACTGCCAATCCGGTTGAGGATAACACCGGCGATTTTCAGGTCCGGATCAAAGTTCTGAAATCCGGCTACAAGGGCGGCTGCACTTCGGGCCATTGACCTGACGTCAACAATCAGGACAACCGGACAATCAATCAGTTTGGCAATATGTGCCGAACTCCCCAAGTCAACAGTCCCTGAAGATCCGTCAAAAACACCCATGACACCTTCCACCACTGCAATGTCTGCCTTGGGGGCAGACTTCAAAAATACTTTTTTCACAGTATCCTCGTCAAGAATCCAGGCATCCAGGTTCCGGCTCTTGTTTCCCGTGGCCATGGTGTGATATGTCGGGTCAATGTAGTCAGGTCCTACCTTATAGGGCTGGACATTAAACCCGGCTTCTGCCAATGCAGCCATAATACCTGTTGTTATAGTTGTTTTTCCCACTCCGCTGTGGGTCCCGGCTATCATAAACCTCGGTATTTTCATGTATTTTCCATCCTTAAGGTTATTTTAATCCGGCTCTGTCAGTTATTATAATCCGGCAGTCAGCCACTGCACTGCATAAACGGCAAGGCTGCCGGTTAGTACTGTAATCAGAGAAGTAAGATGCATTATTTTTACTGTATCCAGAATATGGGTCTTCCCCAGACCTATTTCCGGGTCTCCCATGTATGCCCGGAAAGACTCAATCCCCCCGTAATAGTTGACCCCGCCCAGGCGAATACCTAACGCCCCGGCTACAGCGGCTTCAGGGATACCGCTATTTGGGCTCGGGTGACCCGAGGAGTCCCTGGCAATGACCCTGAGGGCTTTATTTACCGGCTTTCCGGTTAATAGAAAGGCCATTATAAGAAATATCCCGGTCAGCCTTGCAGGGATATAATTGCAGAGGTCGTCAAACCTGGCTGAGGCCCACCCGAGTTCCTTGTATTTATCATTTTTATACCCTACCATGGAGTCAAGGGTATTAACCGCCTTATAGGCCATTGCCAACGGAGCTCCGCCAATAAATCCGTAAAACAGCGGTGCAATAATGCCATCAACAATGTTTTCAGCAACGGTCTCCACAGTTGCGCGGGAAATTTCGCCTTCATCAAGATTCTGGGTATCGCGGCCGACAATCCAGCCAACCTTTTTTCGCGCCTCAGACAAATTGCCTGTTTTAAGCAGTGTGTATATTTCCATAGCGGCGCTGCCCAGCCCTTTTACCGCAATGGTTGTGCTCAGGAACCAGATACTGGTGAACAGACCCAGCCAGTGGTTTATGATATAGGCTCCGGCAATAATTCCCCACATTATCAGGTATGTTGCCAGCACTGTAATGGCAGTAAGCAGCATACCCGATACTTTCAGGCCGACCACGGGGGCTGCCCATCTCCGGAGCTGTCTCTCCAGGGCATCTATCATTTTTCCGATCAGCACCACCGGGTGCGGAATCTGCCTGGGGTCGCCTATTATCAGGTCAACCACATAGGCGGCTGCTATTTGTATCATCTTAGACCGCTCCTTGCTCCTGCTGGCCTGATTTATCGTTTAATCCCATAATTTCATATACCTTATCCATATCCATACTGCCCCTGACCACCTCAGCCAGCTTATTAAAGTCCTTTTCACGCTGCTGGTAAACTGTCATTATTTCGCTGGCTTCCAGCGGCTCCCAGCCCTTCTGCTTTCTGAGCAGGTCAAGGATGTGTCTGCGGAAGGAATCATTATCAAATATCCCATGGATATATGTTCCGAAAACCATGCCATCTGAGCGGATTGCTCCATCAAGGATATCGACTTCCCTGGTAGACCTTTCAAATATCCGGAATGCAGGTATCACACCTTCTCCAATCTCGGAACGTCCCATGTGGATTTCGTACCCGGTTACCTCCTGTCCCTGCATCCCATCAAAAAAGAGACCTTTTCCTACAATCTTCGCATGAACCTGAGTGGTGATCTTATCAGGATCAAAAGTTGTTATCATATTTAACAGCCCCAGACCCTTCATGCTGTCAATATCTGACTCAGTGTGCAGCGGGTCATGAAGCTCAGTACCCAGTATCTGGAACCCTCCACAAACGCCCACAATGGGTATCCCTCTCTTTTCCTGGGCAATAATCTGAGCAAACAATCCGGATTTTTGAAGGAACGCCAGGTCGTGGATGGTATTCTTACTGCCCGGAATGATAACCATATCAGGATTGCCCAGCTTATTACCATTTGACACATACCTGAGCTGTACATCAGGCTCATCCGCCAGGCAGTCAAAATCAGTAAAATTGGAAATATGGGGCAGGTTAATCACAACTATATCCAGCTTGTTCTCAAGGACTCTGTCCGCTTCCTTAATGGTGTCCTCCGGAATTGTGTCTTCCTCCTGAACTTTGAAGCCCTGGAAATACGGAATAATTCCCACTACCGGAATCCCTGTTTTTTGCTCCAGGAACTCCACTGCAGGGTAAAACAGTTTGACATCACCACGGAACTTGTTTATTACCACCCCTTTTACCCGGGCCCTGTCGTCAGGGTCAAGGAGTTCAAGAGTGCCTACAACCGCAGCCAGGGCGCCCCCCTTGTCTATGTCAGCCACCAGCAGTACAGGACAGTCAGCCATTCTGGCAATCCTCATATTCACGATTTCTGTTGCCTGTAGGTTGACTTCAGCCGGACTGCCTGCACCCTCAATGACAATAATGTCAAATTCTGATCTAAGTTTGTTGAGGGAATTCTCAACCACATCAAGTGCCGTCATATTATACCTTTCATGATACTCCTTGGCAGAAAGGTTTCCCACCGGCCTGCCAAGGACAATGACCTGGGATGTAGCCTGACCGGTCGGCTTTAGCAGGACCGGGTTCATGACCACATCCGGGGCCAGACCGCAGGCTTCAGCCTGAACTACCTGAGCTCTGCCCATCTCGCCTCCGTCTTTGGTCACATATGAATTGAGGGCCATATTCTGTGATTTAAAAGGCGCCACCTTGTATCCGTCCTGCAGAAAAATTCTTCCCAAGGCTGCCACTAAAACACTTTTACCAACATGTGAGCCAGTCCCCTGAAACATGATACATTTAGAATTCATCATTTACTGCTGCCCCTTCCTTTTTCAGATCAATGGGATGTCCGGCAACTACCAGGTATGCCTTATCAGCTTCCGCGGCAATAATCTGATTGGCTTTTCCCACCAGTTCCTGATACTGCCTGCCGAGAAAATTATCTGAAACCAGTGTCATGCCCACCTCATTGGAGACAATGACAACATGGGCCTCAGTTTCTGCGGCTGCCTTGGCAAGAAAACCTATTTCCCGGAGAATCTCCGTTTGAAACTCTTTTTTAAAATCCCCACCGGTTTCCTGTTCCTTTTTAAACATCAGGTTACTCAAAAGCAGAGTCAGGCAGTCTAGCAAAATAACATCAGAACCATGGTTTTTTTCCCTGATAATTTCCGTCACCCGGTATGGTTCTTCAATCGTTTGCCAGATGTCAGGCCTTCTTTCCCGGTGGAGCCTGATGCGATGCCGCATTTCCTCATCCAGCGCCTGTGCTGTGGCGATATATGTAACTCTATGACCAAGTTTAGAGGTTAGCAGCTCGGCAAATTCACTTTTCCCGCTTCTGATACCTCCGGTAACAAAAATCAGTTTTCCTCTCATTAAGCACACTCCATAAGTATGTATTTGCCGGGATAGTATTATGTGTCATGACAAAACAAAATCCCCAGTCAACGACTGAGGACATGGTTATCAAGGCATAAAACCCCTGTGAAACAACCATAATCCTTTCTCTCGAAGGACTGTATGGTCACTTCCAGGCTGGTATCCTGGCTCCCGGATAAACATGCCGCTTACGCCTTCCCCTTCAAACGAGTGGCATCATGTAAGGGCACTCCCCGGTTACAGTGGCGGAGACCGCTCAGGCTTAACCTGATTCCCATTTTAAAAAAAACCCAGAAGTTACAAATATTTTTTTGTGATTTCAATTATATCATAGTTTTTCAGACTTGTCTGCAAATATTAAACATAAAATCCTATTCAATAATGAAATACTAGTATTAGCTGATATTTAAAACAAATTCAATTACCGTTTGGTGTACTATTGGAGGTAATAATATTGCTTTCCTGGAAAAAAGGCGCCCTAATCATTTCAGTGACGATTATTTTGCTTTATGCTGCGTTCATGGCAGGCTATTACGCTACATCCTTTCCTTCCTTCTGCGGTACCTGCCATGATGTAAAGCCGTATCTGGTGTCATGGCGGCAGTCTGCTCACAAGGACATTAATTGCCTTTACTGTCACGAACCAATGGGGTTCCTGGGTAAGCTCCATTCAAAATCCCGGGGCCTTAACTATCTCTATCAAGAATTAACCGGTCAGCACACAATTATTATAGAAGGACAGATTTTTGAACAAAACTGTGTTGCCTGCCACCTGGGGGATTATCATAATTACCCTGATACTGTAAGGCTTGATGCCAAACACTACCAATGGCTCAAGAGTGACCGCAAATGCCTGGAATGCCATAGGGCAGCAGGACACGGGGCCAATTTATTCACAGCAGAAAAGTTTAACCGGGATTAATCATGCCAGGGGGCAAATACCTCCTGACCCTGTCCATCAAGTCATCTGTAAGGTGGGGCAGGGGTTCAGGGTTAAAACCGGCTATTTCGATACGGTCCCTGATTACCGGCAGCAGTATCTTGGGGGCGCTGCTGGAAGCTAAGGCTGCGGCAATTCCGGGAGTAACCTCGCCTAAAAACGAATTGGCTATAATGATTCCAATGGGCCCCACAATCAGGTCAACTCGCCCGGAATTGTATATAATGGCATTTTCACCCGAAGCGCCTTCATTAGCCCCCGCTCTAAGCATGGCCGCAGCTGCCAGGGCATTGGTCCCAAAAGCGATAATTTCTATTTCTTCCGGGAACTCCTTCCTGAACCGTTCAATTATATATTTACCGATTCCGCCACCCTGACCGTCAATCACAGCAATTTTCATAAAGTATCTCCTCAGAACTGTTCTTTGATTTAGATATCTTTTGTATTCAAAGCTTGTACCTTATATTTTTTATTTATTCCTGCAACCGTTGGCTCCGGAAATGACCGGGGAATATGGTGAGGTGTTGTACAAGATTTTCCTTGCACTGCCGCCGTGAGAAATATTACCGCAGTTCCGCTAAGCGAAGCCAAAGACCGGAGCCATGGATGGCGGAGCCGCCACTGAGGCAGGAGCCGAATTGGCGGTTTAGTCTTTGGCTTCGCCAGGAACAAGGATAGATTTCTCAGGCGGCAGTGCGGAAAATAGGTATAACATCTCACCATATGCCATTGCCGGTCATTTCCCGGAGTCAGCCTGAGCAGGAATAACTAACATATCCTGGGAAGCTGCTCTCCAACCAGCATATCTACTATTCTTTTGCCACCGATTCCGGTGGATAAGACTACTTTCCCCTGATGGTCAGCGATAACCTCGCCAATAATCACGCTGTCAATGCCATACCTGTCTTTTTTCATGGCGCTAACCACTGATTCGGCCACATCCTTGGGCACTACGGCCAGAACCTTGCCCTCATTGGCAACATACAAGGGGTCAAAACCCAGAATCTCACAGGCAGCCATGACCTCATCCCTGACCGGCAGCGATTTCTCGTCGAGCACAATTCCCATATTACTCTGAACTGCAATCTCATTGAGGGTTGTGGCAACTCCTCCCCTGGTTGGGTCCCTGAGGACATGGATATCTTTGGATACTTTCAGCATTGCAGCGACCAAAGTGTTCAAGGGCGCACAATCACTTGTTATCTGATTCCTGAAGGACAGGCCCTGGCGTTCCGCCATTACCGCTATCCCATGGTCACCGATAAAACCATTGATAATCACCTTGTCACCGGGTTTAGCCCGGTTGCCTGATATATGGACACCTTCAGGCACTGTGCCAATTCCTGAGGTGTTAATAAATATCTGGTCCAAAGAACCTCGTTCAACGACCTTGGTATCTCCGCAGACAATCTTCACCCCGGCCTCATCTGCCGCCTTTTTCATGGAAAGCACAATAGCATTGAGCTTTTCCATGGCAAAACCCTCTTCAATTATAAAGCCTGTGCTCAGCCAGAGCGGGTTTGCACCACCCATGGCCAGGTCATTTACCGTCCCGCAGACTGCCAGTTTACCAATATCTCCTCCGGGGAAAAAAGGCGGACTGACAACAAAGGAGTCTGTGGTAAAGGCCAGTCTGACTCCCTCAGCCTGGACCTCTGCCCGGTCATCAAGCCTGTTCAGTTCCGGGTTATCAAAAACCGGCAAAAAAAGTTCCGTGACCAGCTCGTGAGATAGCTTCCCTCCGCTGCCATGGGCCAGAAGTATTTTGTCATGCCTCATCACCGGATGCTCCTTTCCCGTATTTATAATAAGCGGCACACGTGCCCTCAACCGAAACCATACATGGGCCTACCGGGTTTTCAGGAATACAGGTTCGTCCAAAATGGCCGCATTCGGGAGGAGTAATAACCCCTCTGAGCACCTCGCCGCACCTGCACCCCGGCAGGTCCCTGTCTTCCTGAATACGGATGCCATACTTCTTTACTGCATCAAACCGTCTGTATTCGGGTCTAAACGCAAGCCCCGTTCCGGGAATAGTGCCCATCCCCCGCCAGATAGCATCAGCGGGCTGAAAAACCTTAAAGAGGATATTCATAGCATGTGGATTACCCTCAGGAGGCACGCCCCTGTTATACTGGATTTCCACCCTGGCTGTCCCCTCTTCAATCTGTCTGACCAGCATATAAATCCCCTGGAGGATGTCCACGGGTTCGAACCCGATAACCAATGCCGGTATCAAGAACTCCTCTGCAATAAAACCATAAGGCTTGGTTCCAATCAGTGAACTTACGTGACCGGGAAGAATAAAGCCATTGACTCCGATTTCATTACTCTCCAGTAAGGCCCTGATGGCCTGTGGAATAAGCTTTTGGGCTCCAACCACCGAGAAATTACCGATACCTTCTCTTTCGGCCCTGAGAATGGCTGCGGCCACAGTTGGTGAAGTGGTCTCAAACCCGATGCCGAAAAAAACCGTTTCTTTATCAGGGTTGTCCCTGGCCAGGTCAACGGCATCCATAGTGGAATATACAATCCTGATATCTGCCCCTGCTGCTTTCTCTGCAGCTAAACTGGACGATGACCCCGGAACCTTCATCATGTCACCAAAGGTGGTCAGAATAACTCCTGGTTGACGGCAGATTTCCAAAGCTTCATCAATATGCCTGTTGGGAGTAACACAGACAGGACATCCCGGTCCTGATATCAGTGAGATGTTTTGGGGCAGCACCTCCCTGATACCGTGCCTGAAAATAGCAACAGTATGGGTACCGCAGACCTCCATAAGTTTGGCAGGTTTGCGGGAAACCTCATTGATTTTGCTGATAATCACACGGGCAATATCGTTATCACGGTACTCCTTCAGAAACTTCATACTGCCTTATACTCCTTTAGAATATTTATGCTCCGTTAACTCCTTCAGAAGCTTCATACTCCAATATTTCTCTAAATAATTCAAGGGTCTTTAGGGCCTCTTCCTCATCGATGATCTGGATGGCAAACCCCGCATGAACAAGTACATAATCATTGATCTTAGCCTCAGGTACGAGGTCAATACTAACCATTTTAGTCACCCCTCCGGTTTCAATTTCGGCAGTCATCCCTGCCAGGGATACAATTTTTGCCGGTACCGCTAAACACATCCCGCCTTCCTCCTCTCACTGGCAATAACCGCCTGTCCCAGGGAGATTCCCCCGTCATTTGCGGGAACAACACGGTGAATAAAGACCTCAAAACCGTCTTCTGCAAGCCGTCGATGGGCCATATCAAGAAGCAGCATGTTTTGAAAAACCCCGCCGCTCAAGGTCACCCGGTTTTCTCCATAGACATCTCTGGCCATCCTGCAGGTGTTGATAACTATTTCTGTGACAGTCAGGTGAAATCTATAAGCTATTTCACCCAGCGGAACTCCTTCGGACATTTCTTTGATAATATCATTTATCAGGTTCCTGGTATCAATTTCCCAAGTGTTCGATTTTTCCTCTAAGGCAAATGAATAACCCGGTATTTCCTGTTTTATAAGTTGAATACCTTTTATATGTTCATTACTCTTCATGTGTTTCCAATGATATAAATATTGCACAGCAAGCTGCTCCATTTCTACAGCCGCCTGACCTTCATAATTCACTTCATGTCTGATTCCCAACAGGGCTGCCGCTGCATCAAAAAGCCTTCCCATACTCGATGTGGGTGGACAGTTCAGCCACTTATCCATCATATCACCAAGAGTATCCAGGAGCATCCCGTTTTTTACCTTAAGGAAACTGATTCCGGGCACTTCCCGCCAACTGCTTCCTAACATGCTGTGCAGGTAACCTGCAGCCATCCGCCAAGGTTCTTTGACAGCCCTGGCGCCGCCGGGCATGGGAACATATCTGAGATGCCCTATCCTCTTGAAGCTTGTCAGTGAGGCCAGTAAAAACTCTCCTCCCCAGATGGAACCGTCAGGTCCAAAACCCGTCCCGTCGAAGCAGACTCCGATGACACTGCCCTGTAAACCGTGTTCCGCCATGCAGGCAGCTGTATGGGCATGGTGGTGCTGCACCCCGGTTTGGGGAATCCCCTTCAGTTCAAGGGCATACTTGGTTGACAGGTATTCCGGATGATAGTCATAGGCAACAATTTCCGGTTCTATATTAAAAAGCCTTTTATATAGCTGTATTTCCTTTTCAAATGCACTTAGTGTCTCCAGGTTCTCCAGATCCCCTATATGGTGACTAACAAAGGCATAACTGCCCCTGGTAAGGCAGAAGGTATTTTTCTGTTCCCCGCCAACGGCAAGTACCGGTACAAATGAATCAGAAATCTTAATAGGGGCAGGCGCATATCCCCTGGACCTTCTCAGAGGATATTCATTTTCCCTATATATACGTGTTACCGAATCATCACAGCGGTGGCTGATCACCCTGTTGTGGGTGAGAAAGTATTCCGCTATCTCGCCAAGCCGTAAAAAAGCATCTTCATCTTCATAAGCGATTGGTTCATCACTCAGGTTTCCGCTTGTCATTACCAGAGGAAAGTCAATATACTCAAAAAGCAGATAATGCAGCGGGGTGTATGGAAGCATCACCCCGAGAAACGCATTTCCAGGGGCTGTCTCTTCAGCCAGCAAACTATCTTTTTTGCGCAGGAGTACAATGGGTCGCGCCCTTGACTCCAGGAGCAGTTGTTCATCCTTGCTGACCTGGCAGTACAGGCCGGCCTGAGACGCATCTTTGACCATGACTGCAAAAGGCTTTTCTTCCCTGACCTTCCTTTCTCTCAGGCTGGAAACGGCTTCTTTGCTTAGTGCATTACAGGCCAGGTGATACCCGCCCAGTCCTTTAACAGCAATGATGTTATTTTCGCTCAGGAGTTCAGCAGCCCTCTGTATCGGGTTTGCTTTATCAATGAGCCCGCCTGAGGAGTCCCGCAGCTTGACCCTGGGGCCGCATGCCGCACACGCATTAGGCTGGGCATGAAACCTCCGGCTGCCCGGATCACGGTACTCCTGAAGACAGTCAGGACACATGGGAAAAGCCTTCATAGTGGTAAGTTCCCTGTCATAAGGCACATCTTTAATAATGGTAAACCTGGGTCCACAGTTGGTACAATTAATAAAGGGATACCTAAACCGTCTGTCGCTGCCGTCAAAAAGTTCCTGCAGACAGTCCTCACAGATGGCGGAATCAACAGCAACCATTAGGTCTTTATCTGTATTGCATTCCGAATCTTTAATGATAAATTCCGCATACCTCTCCGGCGCAGCCGTCTGTATAGCTATTTCTTCTATTCTCGCCAGCGGTGGAGCCTTCTGCTTAAGTTCATCGACAAATTTCTTTACTGATTCAAGCTCTCCTTCGACATCAATGTCGACACCTTTGGGATTGTTCTTTACTGCTCCCCTGAGGGAGTGTGATTTGGCAAGACTATATACGAAGGGCCGGAAACCAACCCCCTGAACAATACCCTTTACTGTAATTAAATACCTCGCAATTGACAATTGACAACCCCGGACCTTTCTGTTTTCTGTGGATACTGTCTTATTCCGCTTAGGGCTTAACTTGATTATACCAGTATATTCTTTGTTTTAGCAATACCTACCATGGCAGGTGCAATTTCGGCACTTTGTCCCTCTGCTGCAAATATTGTTACAATTACCAATTAACACAGTTGAATGCTGCGCAAAAAACAGGACTTTACGTCCTGTTTCCCGCGAAATTTTATAATTTTTGCAGCATTTTCAGATTATTCACAATTGTTGACTCTATGTGGATAAATCTGTGGGTAACTTTTTATCATAATCTGCAATTTTGTTTCCATCTCAATAATCTGTCTGTTCTTGTTCAAGAGTGTCTGCGCATATCTGCTGTTATTCTTCTGCAGTTTGCGGTTTTCTTTTTCAAGTTTCGTTAAAATATCACACTTGTCTTTTTCTATTCTTTCTATCAGGTTCATTAATACCCGCCGGCTAAACCTGAGATGTTCGATTTTACCCTCCAACTCCCTGATTCTGTCTTCCAGCAGTTTAGAGCGGTCATTTCCCATTCGGTAACCCCTCCCAGATACTTCTAGTTATAGTATATGCTGAGAAGGCGGTGTTTAGACATTGAAGGAACCGGTTCAGAAGCTGAATCTGTCACTAATGCGCCTTACGGCTTCTTGAATTATCGCATTATCCTGGACCAGGGCAATCCGAACATAGCCCTCTCCCTGCCTGCCAAAGGCAACTCCTGGGACCACAGCGACACCGGTTTGGCGCAAGATATCTTCAGCGAACTTTTCAGAGGAGGTATATCCCTTTGGCAGCGGGGCCCAAACAAACATAGTAGCCTGAGGCTTGTCCATAACCCAGCCGATTTTAGCCAGGCCGTCAATCAGGATATCTCTTCTGGCTTTGTAAGCGGCGGCATTCCGCCGAATGATATCCTGCGGGCCCCGCAATGCGGTAATTCCAGCCATCTGGATGGGCAAAAAGACACCATAATCAATATTTGATTTCACCCTTGTCAGCGCTTCAATCACTTCACTGTTGCCCACCACAAAGCCAAGCCTGCACCCGGCCATGTTATAGGTTTTGGATACCGAGTGGAACTCTACGCCTACTTTGATGGCGCCTTCCGATTCCAGGAAACTTGGCGGCCTGTAACCGTCAAAAGATAGTTCTGAGTACGCAACATCATGGCAGACCACAATATCATACCTGGAGGCAAACTCAACCACCCGGTCAAAAAAGACTGAGTCAGCGACAGCGGCTACCGGATTGTTAGGATAATTCAAAATCATCATATTAGCCCTTTTGGCAATATCTTCGGGTATCTTCTCAAAGTCAGGAAGATATTGATTCTCCTTCTTGAGGGGCATATGGTAAACCTCACCCCCGGCCAGGATAACTCCAGCAGTGTAAATAGGATATCCCGGGTCTGGCACCAGCGCAATATCACCAGGATCAAGCAGACAGAGAGGCATGTGTCCCAGCCCGTCCTGGGAGCCCATCAAAACCAGCACCTCAGTTTCCGGGTCCAGCTGAACCCCGAATCTCTGCCCATACCACCAGGAGATAGTTTCCCTAAGATCCCGGGTTCCTCTTGATGATGGATACCCGTAATTATCAAGATCATCAATGGCCTCCTGAAGTGCATGAAATATGTGCGGCATAGGCGGCATGTCCGGGCTGCCGATACTCAGGTCAATGATAGATAAACCCCCGGCGGCGACTTCTTCCTTAATTTCGTCAAGCTCAGCAAATACTGCTGACTTCAGTCCTTCAAGCCTGTTTGATGTCTTCAAGTAAGTTTCCCCCTATTAATCAATTCAAAGTTTTCTTCATAAATCTAAGCATGTTTTCTCCCATGATTCCTTTAATCTCTTTTTCAGTGTAGCCGCGGTCCAATAACCCTGCAGTAATTGACGGATAACAGCAGCAGTCATTAAGGCCTGCAGGAGTTTCTTCTATCCCGTCAAAGTCCGAACCTAAGGCAATTACATCTGTTCCTGCCAGCCCGGCAACATGGTCGATATGGTCCAAAAGGTCACTTATACCGGTTTTTCCTTTGCCAAGGAACTCAGGAACAAAGCTTAATCCGAAAATGCCCTTAGTCTCCGCCAAAGCCTTAATCTGATCATCATTTAGATTCCTGGGGTGATGGCACAGACTATGGCAGTTGGCATGTGATACCATAACCGGAAACTTTGATATTTCCAGGACATCCCAAAAACCGGCTTCAGATACATGAGCCAGGTCAACTATCATTCCCAGCCTGTTCATTTCCTGGACAACATTGCGTCCGAAACAGGTCAGCCCTCCACCGGTGATTTTTTCTGCAACCCCGTCAGCTATGTCATTTCTCTGGTTCCACGTCAGTCCAAGGAAACGTACTCCAAGCTTGTAGAATATTCTTAATGCCGAAATATCACCATTTAAGGCTTCCCCGCCTTCAATTCCCATTACCGCAACTATTTTACCGTTTTTCAATTCCCTTTTAATTTGTTTCATATTCTGTCCCTGAGATAAAACATGGCTGCAGGAGTCAATTTCCGCATCAAAGGTATCAATTAGCTGCAGTGTCCTGGACAGCGCGCGCTGCGGTTTAAAGACAGTTTCAATGAACAAGGCAAAAAACTGTACTCTGGTGCCGCCTTCCTGGAGTTTAGGAATGTCTATGTGTGCTGCTTGGTTATATTGTCCAAGTTTAGCCTTTCCCCTGGCCACCTGAAGAATGGTGTCACAATGGCAGTCAACTACAGTTAACTTCCGGTGCAGGTTCAGGGCATCTGCAGAAATACTCTTCTTTACCATCATATCAGTCCTTTTGCGTTTCTTTAGTTTGATTACCTTCTATTATGACAATATATGATGGAAAAACCTGTTTATTCTACTGAACAAACAGGTTATGGGTCTCACTTATAGATTTGTATTAGAAATCTTAGTTCCCAGCACAACCATCAATTACCTGGCCTTACCATAATCCCAATTACCTGGGCTCCACAATAAGCTTAATTGCTGTCCGTTCTTCGCCATCAATGATAATGTCAGTAAAAGCAGGGATACAAATGAGGTCAACTCCGCTAGGTGCTACGAATCCTCTGGCAATAGCTACAGCTTTAACAGCTTGGTTTAAAGCGCCGGCGCCGATTGCTTGAATTTCTGCCCCGCCGCGTTCCCGAAGAACACCGGCAAGAGCACCTGCTACTGAATTTGGGTTGGATTTTGCTGAAACCTTCAATACTTCCATGATCAAAACCTCCTTATTTGAACGCATCAATTTTAGCCGTATCCTTTATAAACGAATATATTCGATAATTAACTAAAAATTCCTCTTTTTCTCAAGTAAATATTTCAGACTTATTTAAAAATTTCATATAATTACATCTTTAGTACTCAATATTGAATACCCTGTTAATGCTTACTGCACTGCCTGTATCCTCATCAACTTCAATAACAACTGCATTGAACTGGAAGGGGCCGTCAGCAGACTCAAACCTTACAGGCATTTGTGTGATAAACTTCTTTAGGGCAATATCTATTTTGACTCCTATTATCGAATTAAGAGGTCCTGTCATGCCAAGATCTGTGATATATGCTGTCCCCCCTGGAAGTATCCTTTCATCAGCAGTCTGCACATGTGTATGTGTACCGGCTACTGCAGTGACCTTACCATCCAGATACCATCCGAGGGCAATTTTCTCCGAGGTGGCTTCCGCGTGAAAATCCACAATAATAATGTTGGTCAAATCATTTATTTCATTAAGAATCTGTTCAACAGTCCTAAAGGGACAATCAAGGTTCAAAAGGTACACCAGACCTGATAAGTTGATTACTCCAACATTGACCCCGTTAATATTAAATATACCGTAACCTCTGCCCGGAGTACCCGGAGGATAATTGGCAGGCCTGATAATCCTTGGCTCTTTCTGTATGTGTCCGAGTATTTCTTTTTTATCCCAGACGTGGTTGCCCATTGTCAGGACATCAATCCCATAATCAAAAAGTTCATTGGCCGTAGCGGGAGTTATGCCATTTCCACCGGATGCGTTTTCTCCGTTGGCAATGATCATGTCCAGCTTAAGTTCCTGTTTAATTGAACTCAGGTTTTCCCTGACAGCCTTCCTGCCCGGTCGGCCGAAAATATCACCAATCATTAAGATGCGCAAAGGATCTATCCTCCGATTTATTTATTGAATACCAGCACCCTGCCGTCCTCCCTGAAAGCAATCAGGTTTTTTTGGGGGAATGATAACTTTATGTTTTCAAGCATATGTTCTATAAGCTCTTCTTGAATTAAGAGATCCTCTTCCAAAAGGTATTCATTTTTTTCAAAAATGAGGTCTTTTTTAAAATTAGAATGCACCAGTTCAATAAGCATTGATAATTCTTCCTGGCTCATTGTGCCTACATCTCTGATTATTTCCAGCATCGTAAACTCTTCACATGGGTTAAACCTGACCTCGGTTACCAGTGGAGATCGATTCTCTAAAGAATTGTATGCTTCAATACTCGCAACCACCATGTCTTTAAAATTAACCATTTTTTCTTCATCTAATACACCCGAAAAAATAAAAGTAAACCGTAGCTGCTGCAGTTCAGGGTCATAATTTATGGTACCCAATTCAGGGTAACGCACTAAAATCGATATCAAAAGTCCAATACTGTCTGAAACCTCATCCTGGGGGGCAGTCTTATATTGTAGCTGCATTTAAGTCACCTCGCAAAAATAGTCAATTTAAAAGGATTCTGTACCTCAAGCTGCTTTTCCTGCTATAACCCCCTGCAAAACAAAAATATTTCCCTGGCAATATGTGGTGAGGTTAAAATTAAGAAGGGGATGTCTCTAATGAGACAACCCCTCTGTTTTCTTATTTCGCATATTCTACTGCTCTAGTTTCCCGGATTACCATGACCTTGATTTGTCCGGGATATTCAAGCTCTTCTTCAATCCTTTTAGCAATATCCCTAACCAGGCGGACAGAAGATAAATCATCTACCTTATCGGGTTTAACCATAACCCGAACCTCGCGCCCTGCTTGGATAGCAAAAGACTTTTCAACTCCTTCAAAGGAGTTGGTAATGGCTTCAAGTTTCTCCAAACGTTTAATATACGATTCCAGAGTTTCTCTTCTAGCCCCCGGTCTGGCTGCAGAAATGGCATCAGCCGCTTGTACCAGTACTGCCTCAATGGTCTTAGCGTCCTCATCACCGTGGTGTGCACCAACTGCATTTATTATTGCCGGTGACTCCTTGTATTTCTTTGCCAGGTCAGCTCCAATGGTCACATGAGGCCCTTCAGTCTCGTGATCAATGGATTTACCTATATCATGAAGCAGACCTGCCCTTTTGGCAAGAGTAATATCAACTCCAAGTTCACCAGCCATCAGACCTGCAAGCTGTGATACCTCAACCGAATGTCTGAGAACATTCTGACCATAGCTTGTACGATACCTGAGCCTGCCAAGAAGTCTGATTAGTTCAGGATGCAGACCGTGTACGCCTGTTTCAAAAGTTGCCTGTTCACCGGATTCCTTGATTTGTACTTCTACTTCTTTCTGAGCTTTTTCCACCATTTCCTCGATTCTGGCCGGATGTATCCTTCCATCAAGGATTAATTTTTCAAGCGCTATTCTGGCAACTTCACGGCGAATCGGGTCAAAGCCTGATAAAATAACGGCTTCAGGAGTATCATCAATAATTAAATCAATACCTGTAAGGGTTTCCAGGGTCCGGATATTTCTTCCCTCACGACCGATAATCCGGCCTTTCATTTCATCATTTGGCAGTGCAACAACAGTTACTGTTGTCTCAGCCACATGGTCGGCAGCACATCTCTGAATTGCCTGTGAAATAATGTCTCTGGCCCGCTTTTCTCCTTCTTCCTTGGCCTTTGACTCAATTTCTTTAATCAACATTGCTGCTTCATGCTGAATTTCATCCTCAATGTTTGCCAGCAGTAGTTCCCGAGCTTCATCAGAAGTAAGTCCTGACAGTCGTTCCAGCTCTGCAAGCTGTTTTGCATGAAGTTCCTTAATTTGTGTTCTTACTTTTTCAATTTCATTTTCCTTTTGGCCCAGGCCTTCTTCTTTGCGTTCAATTGATTCTATTTTTCTGTCAAGAGTCTCTTCCTTCTGAGTCAGGCGGCGTTCTGTCCTCTGGAGTTCGTTTCTCCGTTCGCGGTGTTCTTTCTCAACCTCACTGCGAAGCTTGTGAACTTCTTCCTTGGCTTCCAGAATCGCTTCCCTTTTTCTGGCTTCAGAGGCTTTTTCAGCTTCTTCCCTGATCTTTTTAGCGGCTTCTTCTGCTGATGATATCTTTGCCTCTGCCAGTGATTTCCTGATAAAATAGCCAACAATGAATGCAATAAACCCTGTAGCAACTGCTATTATTATTGTTTGCCCTGTAATATTAGTTCACCTCCTATTTTTTTATTTGTCGTCATTTTTTTGTTTTTAACAAACAAAAAACCGAGTAGAAACCCGGTCAGAAAGAGATTTTACTTACCATAAACAATCAAGTACGGTAAAAACAGCTTACCTTCCTGTTAGCATCTTATATTTTAAACCTGCCTCATATATATTGTTTTAGTATATTTTATTTTTAAAAAAACAAGAGGAAAGTTCTACTCTATAAGAAACCATAAATGTATGGCAGTTAAATCCTATTCTAGTTTCTCCCAAGTATAATTTTAAGTTTTTTTGGCCGTTATGTCAAGCATTGAGCGTTCTCACACTGACAATTACTGCTTATCTTCAGTAAAAAGGCCTGTCTAAGCGCCTCGGGACTGTTTCCTTCGGCGAAACACAGCCTTTAAATCAGCCAATTTTCTCTAAGATTTTTGAGAGAACCTTTCTCACTATATTGTAGTCAAATCCCCTTCTTAAAAGAAAACCTTCTATTTTTTTTAACTCAAATCCCTTCTGGGATATTTTCTTTTCTGCCAGAAGACAGGCAATTTCTTCCTCCTGTTCCGGTGAGTAACCGGCAAGACACTCTTCGATGATATCACGCGAAATCCCCTTCTGGAATAATTCATGTGATATTTTACGCCGCCCGGAAGGCTTGTCCCTGGTCCTGCTGCGCAGCCACATCCGGGAGAATTCCAGATCATCAATAAACCTGTATTCTTCGAGAAAACCAATCACTTCGGAAACAATTTCACTTTCATATCCTTTTTCAAAAAGTTTCTTCCGTACTTCCCAAGCTGACCTCGGTCTGTATGAAATATAATTAAGGGCATCGTCCTTGGCATGTGCCTTTTTTTCACGGTCAGCAGGCATACTACTTTTCGTTGGTGGCACTAACCTGGTTATCGGCTGCTGCAGCAGGATTTATGACTTCTCTTATCTTGGTTTCAATTTCTGTGGCCACAGCAGTATTTTCTTTGAAGAATTCCTTAACATTTTCTCTTCCCTGACCAAGGCGTTCCCCATTATAAGAGTACCAGGCACCGCTTTTTTCGATTATTTTCATTTCTGTGGCAATATCAATAATACATCCCTCTCTTGAAATGCCCTCACCATACATGATGTCAAAATCAGCCTGTTTAAAGGGAGGCGCTACCTTGTTTTTAACAACTTTGGCTTTGGTGCGCACACCGACAATATCTGCCCCGTGTTTCAGGGTTTCGGTTTTCCTGATTTCAAGCCTCACAGAGGCATAAAATTTCAGTGCCCTGCCTCCTGGGGTTACTTCGGGGTTTCCAAACATGACCCCTACTTTTTCCCTGATCTGGTTAATAAAAATAGCCACTGTATGGGATTTGGATATCGCTCCCGTCAGTTTTCTGAGGGCTTGTGACATCAATCTGGCCTGCAGTCCCACATGGGAATCACCCATTTCTCCCTCGATTTCAGCCCTGGGAACAAGGGCGGCAACCGAATCAACTACAATAACATCAACTGCCCCGCTTCTGACAAGGGCCTCTGCAATTTCAAGAGCCTGTTCCCCGGTATCAGGCTGAGATATCAGTAAATTATCTATATCAACTCCCAGTCTCCGGGCATAAACGGGGTCAAGAGCATGCTCGGCATCTATAAATGCCGCAGTCCCACCCATTTTCTGGGCTTCAGCAAGGATGTGCAAAGCTACGGTTGTTTTACCTGATGATTCCGGCCCATAGATTTCCACAACTCTTCCCCGCGGAATCCCGCCTACTCCCAATGCAATATCCAGGCTTATTGCGCCTGTGGGAATCACTTCAACATTCATCTTGGCCGCAGCTTCACCCAGTTTCATTATGGAACCCTTACCAAACTGCTTTTCTATCTGGTTTAAAGCCATTTCCAAAGCCTTAACTTTATCTGACATAAAATACCCTCCTCAAACATGTGTTCGGTTTCTTAGGTTCATTATACCCAATAATTTGAAGCCCTGTCAATAAATATTTTTAAAATTTTCTTTTTGAAATCATTTAATTCACAGTTTCAACAGAGCCTCAACATATTCCTTTTTAACATACTCAAGCACTCCGGTAATTTTGCCCCGGCACTGCCAGATAATGGGCTCTGATACCTTCCCGTTTTCTCTGAGGCTGTTTAACTCATTATCAATAACTTCCATGAGAAAATTAATTCTTAAACTGACGAGTTCATCGGAAACTGTTTCCAACTGCCCGACTGACAGAGAGCTGTTTATCCACTCCTGTATTTCGTTACCTACATCATTGTTTTCAAGATACCTGCAGATGATATGTATCAGGTTGTAGCACAACTGCCTGTCAATACCGAAACGGCTCCTCAGATATGGATTTAACTGACCTATCTTATCGGTATTCAGCACATGCAGCGCATACCAGGCATTTGCTATCCCCTGTGCGTCAATTTTAAGTTTTTGAATGACAATTTCTTCTTCCACTCATTTTCCCTCAATCTCAATAAGTGTTAGCAGCTGGTAAAAACAAAAAGCAACCACACGGCTGCTATCTGTTTCTTGCCTTTGCGGGTTCTACATGGACCCTCTTGCCTTTGATGACATTTTTATGCATTGAATACAGCACTTTCTCTGCAGCATCCTGGGGTACCTCTACAAAAGTAAACCTGTCAAATATTTTTATAGCGCCGATAACCTTTCCGGGGATTCCGGCCTCTTCGGCAATAGTTTTAACTACATCCTGAGGCCTAACTTCATCAACTCTTCCGATGCTCATAAAGAGCCTTACCATTCCCGGTTCAGCCCCGGTATTGCCAAACTCTACCGCAGCATCTTCACTGAAATTCTGGGAACCTTCGATATCAAAAGCCAGTCTCAGGGCTGCTGCTGCTATATCAACAGTATCATGAGTATTTCCCATTTCCTCTATGATAGCGCGGTAATGGCTTAATTTCCCCTGTTCAATGGTTTCGGAGAGCTTCTCGATAATAATTTCCCTCTGCCTTTCAAAGACGTCTTCAAAACTTGGCAGCCTAAGCCTCTTGATTCTGGTGCTAATTATTTTCTCTATCAGTCTCAGCAGCCTGTACTCCTTAGGGATCACAAATGATACGGCAATACCGGATTTACCTGCTCTTCCCGTTCGCCCTATGCGGTGCACGTAAGATTCCGGATCCTGGGGCAGATCATAATTAATAACATGACTTACATTGTCAATATCAAGCCCCCTGGCGGCAACGTCAGTGGCAACCAGTATCTCAACATGTCCCTCACGGAACTTTTTCATAACCCTGTTCCGCTGAGCTTGAGTCAGATCCCCGTGGAGCCCGTCAGCCTCATAGCCGCGCGCTTCGAGGCCCGCGACAAGCTCATCAACACCACGCTTGGTCCGGCAGAATATAATGGCCAGTTTTATCTCTGAGGTGTCCAGGACACGGCACAGTCCTTCCAGTTTATTAAATTCCTTGACTTCATAATAAACTTGTTCTATTTGGGGTACAGTAAGCTCATCCTTGCTGACAGAGAGCACTTCCGGGTCTCTAAGGTATTTGCGGGCCAGTACCTGTATCTCCCTGGGCATTGTTGCCGAAAATAGCAGTGTCTGTTTAGCTTCAGGGGTTTCCTTCAGGATTGTTTCAATATCTTCAATAAATCCCATATCAAGCATTTCATCGGCTTCATCCAGAACCATAAAGGCGACATTTTGCAGCCTGAGGGTTTTCCTCCTTAGATGGTCCAGTATCCTTCCGGGAGTACCGACAACTATCTGTACTCCTCTTTTGAGGGCCAGGATCTGCCGGTCAATGGATTGGCCGCCATAGATGGCCAGGGCACGCGCATCTTTATATTTTGCAATCCTGGTTATTTCTTCGGCCACCTGTATGGCCAATTCCCTGGTGGGGGTCAGAACCAGAGCCTGAACACCGCGAAACCTCGGGTTTAACATTTCTATAATTGGAATGGCGAACGCGGCAGTCTTCCCCGTTCCGGTCTGGGCTTGTCCGATTACGTCCTTCCCTTCCATAAGCAGTGGAATCGCCTCTGCCTGAATCGGTGTCGGCGCTTCAAAGCCCATCTCACTAATGGCATTAAAAATCTTCTTGCTGAATTCAAGATTACCGAATTTCTTTTTGTCATACATGAAAGCTATGGTCTCCTCTCAAAATAAACTGCACTTTCTTTTCCATCAATTATTACACTTATTTTATTATATCAAATAATCGTTATTTGTCATTATTTTTCGGAAACTGTTTCATATAATTAGGGATAAATCTTCCTTTCCAGGCTGTACCCGCTTTGTCTGCCAGATATTGTTATTGTATCCGTATATTTTAACCTTACTCCTGCAGCACTGCGGTCAAAATGCAGCAGTACAAAGGAATAGGGTATGTCACTGTCAGTCTGTAAAGCCCCTATACCGGAAGCTCCTGATGTTCCGGCGTCAATAAACAAAGAGTCCCCTTTAAAATTGATCTTAAACCGGTGGTCATGACCGCTGAGGATAACCGGAACCTGACCGGTTAACTTTTCCGCCAATTTCACATTATGGACTGCCAGCAGGTCCGGCTTGTTTTCCACATTTTTTATATTTCCCTCCAGTATCTGTGCAAATTCCTTTAGTTTGTCCATATTCACTGAGTAATCCGGGGAATTTGAAGCAGGGTCAGCGATACCTGCTATCCTTATTCCGGCGACATCCAAAACACCGTTTTCAATAAGCAGCACATTTGGCAATTGCTTCATTTCCTCAATAATTGCCGGTGTTTCATGGTTGCCCGGGATAATGACATATGGCACTGCAAGTTTCCTGATTCCCTCAAACAGAGAGGCCTCAAGAGGTGTGCCAAAATCCGAAAGGTCCCCGGTATCAATAACCATATCTATGCCAAAGGTCTTCACCATCTGGTCAATAAACTCCAGTGAAGCCGGATTATTATGAATATCAGATACATGAAGGACCATTATTTCACCTTCACCGGAAGCCATGGTCTGAAGGCTTTCCACCCGTTGAAACAGTCCGTTCAGGTTTGTGGCGATGCCTCGCATCTGCTTCCCCCAGGTATTTACAGTGTTAAACGCCTCTTCGGCCAGCCCGATCATCCACGGGGCAGCCTTTAACGCACCATTGTATTCGGGGGACTGAAACCGGTCAAGATTAAAGGTCCTGTATGTCCCCAGCATAAGCATGGACACAATAGCAACACCAATTAACCCCCCAAGGATAAGCTCCTTAAGGTTTCTTTTCTGGATGACAAGCACTCCGAACATTCCACCGGTGAAACCCAATATAGCTGTAAGGATAATAAACTTACGTACAGCTTCCTCTAAAGCGACTCTGGCATCTTTGATAATCTTATCCTGTTCCGTTCCTGATGCCAACAGTTTGGTAAGACGCTCCATATCAATATTGGCAACGGAAATATTCAGTCTCAGGGGCGTTTTATGAGTCTTTGCCATTACCTCTCCAAAGGGGTTTATCTGTAAGACAGTATACCCCTTAGTGGAAGCCTGAACTGAAATCGTCGCCTTTAGTGCCTGCAGATTAAAATCCACCTGAGCAAAAAGGTTTACAAAAACAATTGCTCCGATTATTGCAAATAAAGGGATCGAAACACAGTGCAAATATTTCTTCATCAGGCTCATCCCTTCTGGCTGTTGTAATGCTGCAGATACCTCCTCAATATATTCAAAGCCACATTTGCCGACTGCCACCTGATGACTTCCCGGTCACCGGTAAAGAGGTTTTTGACAGCAAAGGCGTTATCTTGTCCGGCAAGAGCAATATATACCTGCCCAACAGGTTTTTCGGGGGTCCCCCCTCCGGGACCTGCTATTCCGGTTACAGAAACTGCTACATCCGTGCCTCCGGCATTTCTGGCCCCGACAGCCATTTCCAGCGCTGTCTGTTCACTGACCGCCCCGTATTTTTCCAGAGTATCACGGGATACCCCCAGCATATTAATTTTGGCATCATTAGAATAGGTAATGAATCCACAGACAAAGTTTTCCGACACTCCAGGTATCTCTGTCAGCCGCGAGGCGATAAGTCCCCCTGTACAAGACTCTGCAGTAGCAGCAGTCAGCCCGTGTTTATGCAGCAGCCCAGCCACAACACCTTCAAGGGTGTCATCATCTGTTCCATAGATATAATCTCCCAGCCTGTTCCTTATCTCTGCTTCGACACCGGAGATAATCTCCCCGGCTGCATCATCTGAGTTTGCTTTTGCTGTGAGCCTGATATATGCCTCTCCCTTGGGAGCCAGAAATGCAATCGTAGGGTTAACCTGTTTATCAACAAGGTCACTGATACGCTCTTCCACCATGGATTCTCCCATCCCCAGAATTTTTAGTACCCTGGAGACAATAACGGCCTTATCAGTCCCGGTCATTTTCCTTAAATAGTCCTCCACGGTTTCCACAAACATAGGCCTCATTTCGACCGGTGGTCCCGGCAGAATGACTATACTCTTCCCTTCAAATTCCACAATACTTCCGGGTGCAGTCCCAATCCGGTTGGGGATAGTAACAGCGCCGTGAATGTTTAAGGCCTGCTTGGCATTTATCTGAGGCATTATCCGTCCTCTGATCTCAAAAAAATCCCTGATATGTGCCAGTGACTCCTCATCCATAACCAACTCCGCACCCAACATTCCGGCAATGGTTTCTCTGGTAAGGTCATCTGAGGTCGGACCAAGTCCTCCGGTAACTATTATAAGGTCAGCTCTTCCCATGGCAGTTTTGACAACCTCTCTGAGGCGTGATTCATTGTCTCCCACAGTTGTTTGAAAAAATACGTCTATTCCCAGTTTGGCCAGTCGTTGGCCGATAAACTGGGCATTTGTATTCACAATCTGTCCCAATAAGAGTTCTGTTCCCGTTGAAATCAGTTCGGCCCGCATAACCCAGCCCCTTTCCAAAAATAATTGGTAACTTCTTTAATATTACATATTATTCTTTTAAGTAAGCCTTAAAACCTTCCGGCAGAAGTTAATTATTTGTTCCGTGTTTGGAAGGCGCCGGTTTAAATTCAATAGGACCGGCTGAAAATTTTCTTTCACAGCCGGCCCTGTTTGGTAAAAAATATTAACTTTTTAACCGGCTTTTTCTGCCGGTTCATCATCCTCAATAACCAGTTTCCTGAAATCAGTCCCGGAAAGCTGTTCCTGTTCCAGAAGTATTTCTGTTATTTCAATTATTCTTTTTCTGTACGGCAATAAGGTGTTCTGAACTATGCCTTCCTGTTCCCTGATAATTTCAGTTATCACATCATACATTTTATCCTTAGGAAGACTGTCTTCTGAAACCACACCCAGCCTGGACATCCCCGAAAGGATGATTCTTTTGGCTAAATCAACTGCCTTTTCGAAGTCATTAGACGCCCCGGTACTCCTGTTGCTGAAAATAAGTTCCTCTGCCAGCGCACCTGCCAGCATAATTGAAATCTGATTTTCCAGGTAATCAATGGTATACAGGTAGGTGTCATCTTCCGGTGTCTGTCTCATATACCCAAGGGCATTCCCCCTGGGGCTTATTGTGAGTGTGGAAACAGAACCGGGCTTTACGATTTCACTTATCAGAGCATGTCCTGTTTCATGGATGGAAACCCTTTTAAGTTCATCTGCATTGGGACGCTTATCAAGTTTTTCCCCCATAATAACTTTGTCGATTGCTTCCTTGAAGTGTTTCAGGCTGACCCTGTCCCTTCCCTCCCTGAAAGCATAAATGGCAGCCTCATTGGTAAGGCTCTCCAGGTGAGCCCCGGAAAAGCCGAAGGTCTCTCTGGCAATTGCCCCAAGCTCAACATCATTCTCAAGGGGTTTGTTTCTGGTATGAATCTTTAGTATTTCAACTCTGCCATCCTTGCACGGCAGGTCAACCCTTACATGCCTGTCGAACCGACCCGGCCTCATCAACGCCGGGTCAAGCATATCTGCCCTGTTGGTAGCTGCAATTAAAAGGACTTTTACCGAATCATCGTTTTTCATCCCGTCCATTTCCACCAGAAGCTGGTTAAGGGTCTGGTCATATTCCATGTGGCTGCTGTTCTGGCCTCTCTTGCCGCCAACGACCTCTATCTCGTCAATAAAAATCATGGCATTGTTTTTCCCCAGCTTGGCAGCCTTATCCCGGGCTGATTTGAACAACTTCCTTACCCTCTGGGCGCCTACGCCGGCATACATTTCTATAAATTCAGAACCGCTGGTGGCAATGTATACGGCATCTGTATAGGTTGCTGCAGCTTTTGCCATCAGGGTCTTCCCGGTTCCCGGAGGGCCCAGGAGCAGAATGCCCTTCAGGGGCCTGATACCAAGTTCTTTTATCTTCTCATAGTTTTTGATAAAGTCAAGGGCCTCTTTAAGCTCCTTGATGGCAGATGCCTGGCCGCCAATATCATCAAAATAAACCTCACTGGTGTTTTTGCCGGTGACCTCCTGTACTCCCACAGGTTTAACCAGACCCTTGCTTTCCGCAAGAAAATACATGGCAGCAAAAAAGCCAAGTATAAACATCAGTGGTAATACATCATAGCCTTTCCAAATCAGAAAGCCTATAAAAGCAAGTCCTATTCCCAGCCCTATTTCTTTAATCAATCCTTTTGTCATAACGCATCACTTCCTAACATTCCAGAAACTTTGGAGGCTGCATTATTTCTGGGGATCACCTCATAAAGGTACTTATCGCCCTTGATAAATGAAATATAAACATTATCATTGTCAATAAATACCCTTGCTTGAGCACCGGTATCCCTGGCGTTATTCTGTATTTCTGCAGCCATTTCTGTGAAATCACCCTTTGCCAGCGCCTCATAAATTATATACTGGCTGTTATAATAAGCTTCCGAAAGTTCCTTTGTCCTTTTGTCCTTTAATTCCATGTGAAACTGATTGTGTCCCAGTATTTTTTCTGTGTAACCGTTCAGTTCAAGGTATGCCTCCTTGAGGTCTTCAGTTTTCCTCACACTGAGGTTAACTGTTACCACTTCCCCCTCGTTGTCAAGCTTGACATCATCAACAAGCTCAGTATCTGAATACATTTTGAACAGTGGTTGTTCAACATTGTATTTCTGGTAAAAATACTGTACAGTCAGGAGGATACCTAGAGTTACGGCTAGGACTACTATTACGACAGATACTCTGATTCCTTTAATTTGCAACTTTTTCCTCCCCTTTCTGCCTGATAGGCTCATTATAACATATGCCTTTGGACAGTTCCTTATGGAAAGTTTGGAAAAGTAGTGGCAGATAAGTTCCTCAGAACGGCTACAACTCCGCCGGCATACTGCTTCCGCACTCTGTGCGGGTCGCAGGCCGGCGGACGTCAGACTCGTTCTTTCGGAACTCATCTGCCACTATGCAATTTATAAGGGAGGACCGGTTGACGACAGACTCCGCCTTTCAGAACACATCTCCCCCTCTGTGATAAAAAACGGAAACCACCTGCAGAGCAGGTGGCAATATAAAAAAATTCCTTGTGAGAATGTATGTAACAAGTAACGAATTTAGACGAAATACTGTACTGTTTGGGTTAAAAATAAGAATACCACTGGTAGTTCATGTACGAGGAGTTTAGTTATCTTTTATTTTTATTGACTTATTTTAATATAATCACTTTTGATGTCTTCAATGGGTCTATTGCCTTCTTTTAGGTCTCCTTCGAGTTTTTCAAGCTTTTTAAGGTTTGCAGTTATTTCCTTTAATTCGTCCTGGTTATTGTTAGCCTTAGTCAAATCTACCAGAACTGATTTACTCATAAAAATCCGATAAGCCAATTGTACAGCAGGATTGGATGAAGTGGCAGCTTCCTTTGTGGGTTTTCCGTTTGGGAAAAAGGTTTCGTTATATGGGTTATCGTAGGCAATTTTATTTTTGCTTAACGCATTTTTTGATGAATTGCTACAACCTGATAATAAAGAACTAATTGTTAGTAACGAGAGCAGCATAACAAACAGTAAAAGAGTAACCTTCTTTGACATAAGCAACAGTCCTTCCGATTATTATGATATAAGAAAATATATTGCTGTATTCTAGACAACATGGGAGAATGCCTTTATGAAAATGTTAGTAATTTTAGGGTTGCCACAGTCCATCGCCTAAATACTGGTGGAAACGGCTGGGCTATTCGGAAGTAATCAAAATAAAAGGACCTTCGCAGTTATCGAAGGTCTTGAAATGCTTCACTGTATATATCATATCTCATGCTTACCGTTGTTCTATTTTTGCCATTATACATTCTATGTTCATTTTTCTTAAATTTTTGTGATTCATAATATTCTACACGATTAAGGTATGCATCTAAAGTAATCATTCTTACTCCACAGTGCTCATTATCAATTTCCAACGCTTTATATTTTGCATGGTCTATTAAAAATTTTCCGATTTCTAAGTTTTTAAATTTTACATCCCTTGCTATTCTAGCGATTTTTATAGCTGGAACCGTAGCATATACTAAATCTTCAGATTGTTCTTCTTCTGCTAGTTTTAATGAATCAGCACAAATGGAATAAAAACCAGCTAAAGTTCCTTCATAGTACATTAACGTAGTATTGTTCATTCCAAGCTGTTGTTCAGAATAAGCTTCTTTTTTTAAGAATTTATTCATTCCCTCATCTTTGCAATCAAAATTGGCTAAATCACCTAATTCTTCTTCGGTTAATTTAGCCAATAATATTGCCTTGCGATTTAATTTTTCAGACATGATTACTTAGGCCCCTTCGTTTTAACTCCTTCAAACATCTTACGGTAATGTTCACGTATTTTAATACGTTGTTCCTTTGATGGAACTCTATTTATTTCATTAAATATTTCCTTCGCATCTTTACCATAAAGAGTAGGAGTAGCTTGTAATTGAGTAGCCATTTTGCTTCTCCTCCTTTTCTTATTAATTTTCCTGTCCATATTTTACCACCCTTTTCGTGTCGAAATCAAGAGAAATATGATAAAATACCAGTTGATTGTCGACAAAATAATGTATAAAAGTGTTAAATGTTTGTCAAGAAATCTCTTGATTTAATTATTCTAACTGGCAGCACATAATAGTATACGATTGTAATACATAAATATTACCAAAACAACTCTAAAAATGTTGTAAGACAAGGGTAGATGTGTTCCGGAGGGCGGGAGCGGCTGCCGGCGGAGATGTCTGGGGGCCCCGCCCGAGGAATTCATCAACCCCTGTTCATGTTACGTTTTAATAATCAAAAAGTATGGGGTTTGTCAATAAGCTGGAAACCACCTGCTCTGCAGGTGGTTTCCTTATGTCTGTTGATTCCTGATTAGATTTTCGACGACTGCCATCTGTTCTCTGAAATGGCTGATCTCCTCCCTGAGTTGTGGCAGTTGATCCTTTAGCGGCTCTAAATCTTCCTGAAGCCGGTTTAGCCGGTCATTCAGATCTGCTGTCAATTGTACAGATAGTTCGCTTCCTGCCTGGGGCAGCTTAAACTGCGGGAATAACTGCTGCAATAGCTGCTGCAATTGTTGGGAAGACTGGGAGTTTCCCTGAAGCTTTGGGAGTTTGGGTTTTTCTGCCAGTATTTCACCTTTGCTGGTGGGCATTGGCTGCTGGGACAATAAGTTGGTGACAGCGATAAGCAACTGCCCCATTTCCTGCAGGCGCATTCCCATGTTTGCCGCCTGCTCAGGATTTATTACCGGACTCTTTCTCATAGCATCCACTCCTGATTACATACTATGCGGCAAAAAAGTGGATAGTTATCTGTAGCAGCGCTTATCTGTAAAAAAATCGTGGTCTCTTTAGAAACTGGAGAGACCACTCCATTCCTGCAGCCGGTAGACAAAATACTTTGCTTTGGAATCATCACGGTATTTTTCAAAATCCAATGTATATTCCCCGCCCTGGTTATTCCATATTGTTTCGAAATACGCAGCTGCGTCCTGTGCCAAATCACTGTTGTTTGGGGCGGTAATTTTCAGGTCTGTTTCCAGGTTATAATCACCGATGTTCCGTCTGGTCAGGTTTGCCGAACCACCGTAAATCTCAGTTTTTTGCTTTCCTTGGATCATTACAATTTTGGTGTGATACTGTTCACCATGGGTATCATACCACCTGATTTTAATCCGGCCCTGCGACTTTTCATTAAGTTCTGACGCCACCGGCCTGTTGGGAATCCCGTTTTTCTCCATACCAAAGGCATCCTTGTTGGGGTCAAGGACAAGTCTTATGTCAGTGCCTCTCTCTGATGCCTTCAGGAGTTCCACGATGAGGTCCCGTTCCCCGAGATAAAACATCCCCATTTGGATCATATCCCCAGGCCCTGAGTTTCTGAAAGAATCTATCAGGTGCTTTTTAATTTTCCCTTCAGTCAGCAGGCTTACCTGTAAATCTCCCCCTGCTTCAGGTTCTGAACCACTATTCACCGTGGCTTGCTGTCTGCCAGCATTCCCCGAAAAAGCTGTCACCGCAGTTTCAGACTCAAGAATCTGTTCTGAAATCCCACCTGCAACCACAAAAGCAATATTGGAGTGGTAAGCGCTGGCGTCATGAGGGTTTGCCGATGTTACCAGAGAATAACTGTCAGTTACGATGACCTTCCTGTGATTAGCCTTAAAATTAAGCAGTTTTAGATATGAACGCATAGTTACTTCCGGAGAATCAGGACTAAAGGCATTGGGCAGCCACCCCTTGCCCCGTGACCCAAACCACTGGAGAGCTACTCTCCAGAAACCGGAATATGCCGGGTTTGAATCCCTTATCTTCGTGAGGTCGGTAATAGTAACCCTGATGCCGTTATCCTTCATTCGTTCCAGATATTTTGAGGGATAAGATCCGTAAAAAGTATTAATTTCGTCGGTAATGACGGTAATCTCTGTTTCAGGGTGCTGACGCTTCTTCTCTATCAGGGCATCTGCCAGACTTGATGACAATGCGGGGTAACTGTACTGTCGGTTGTATTCATCATTAAAAAGGAACATATCGACAACTATATATTCCTGAGCGTCCCCGATAATCTCCAGGGCCCGGTCAAAAATCTCCTGATCATGAACCTTTTGGCCATCCTTCATATACGTAAGGTCATAGAGAAATTCAACATCGGAAACATTGTTGGGTGTCTTGGCAACAGAAACACCTTCCGGCAGCGGTTTTTGCGTTCCATAAACTGCGCCTGCCACCGTAAATAAAAGCAGGAAAACAACAATTGTTTTCCACTTTTTAAAGCCTCTTCCGCTATTCTGCCTGATATTAAACATGGCCTTCACATGGGGCCCCCCAAACTCTATAATATTTAAAAAATATGTAAAAAAACAAATACTGCAGCCTGCATGATAATATTAGTAATAAGACCTGCTGCAAGGTCATCTGCCATAACTCCAAATCCCCCCGGCAGTTTCTGCAGACGGTTAATCGGTGCCGGTTTCAGAATGTCAAGGGCACGGAAAAGCAGGAATCCAATAATCAGGTAAATTCCATTCCATGTATAGACCGCAATCAAATAACCAGCAATTTCGTCAACAATTATCTTGGGGCTGTCATGCTCCTGAAGGGCCATTTCTGCCTCCTGGGAAATCCATATCCCAAGAACCACAGTACTGGTAATCAGAAAAATATTGTCAGGAAATAATACTGCCAGCACAAGCCCCAGAAGTGTGCCAAAGGTTCCGGGGGCTTTGGGAATTAAACCAAGTCCGAAACCTGATGCCAGTAGAATTATGATGTTTTTTCTCATTTCTGACCTGCTTTGAGGAAGTGGCGGGCTCTCTTGAAGTAATCAATGCCTGACCAGATGGTAAAAAACACGGCCACACCCATGGAGATTTTTCCTATTGGGATATTCAGCAAGCTGAAGGGGAAATCCTGAATTAACAGAAAAACAATAGCCACTATCTGTGAAATGGTTTTCAACTTACCAAGTTTACTGGCAGAGATAACAATACCATCAGCAGCAGCTATTGAACGTAACCCTGTTACCGCAAATTCCCGGCCTATAATCACAAATGCCACCCAAGCAGTAATCTTATCAAGCTCAACAAGTGAAATCAGAGCAGCAGAAACTAACAGTTTATCAGCGAGAGGATCCATAAACTTGCCAAGTTTGGTTACCTGGTTCCGTTTCCTGGCAAAATAGCCGTCAAGGCCGTCTGTACTGGCAGCTAAAATAAATAATCCCGCAGCCAGGAAATGACCGTATTTTATTTTTATTGAAACAATGGCCAGAAACACTGGAACCAGAATTATTCTGGCAAGGGTTATCTTATTGGGCAGGTTCATCTATTACCTCTCCTATCAAGTCATACTCGTAGGCATGAGTAATTTTCACAGGCACAATATCACCTGGTTTCAGGTTTATGCCCCTGACAGATACTATTCCGTCAACCTCTGGGGCATCATATTGTGTACGACCCTCATATAATTCTGCCTCAGTTTCGACTTTTCCTTCAATCAAAACAGAAATTATCTCCCCTATTTTACCAATATTCCTGGCATAGGATAGCTCCTGCTGTATTTTCATTAACCTGTCTTTGCGATATTCTTTAATCTCCTCAGATACCTGTCCCGGCATTTCGGCAGCCGGAGTTCCATCTTCAGGAGAAAACACGAACACACCCAGGTGGTCAAAACGGACCTTTTTTACAAAATCGGCCAAAGTCTGGTATTCTTGTTCTGTTTCGCCGGGGAAACCTACAATCAAAGATGTCCTTAAGGCCAGCCCGGGAATGTTTCGTCTCAGTTTTTCGATGAGGCTGAGCACATCTTCACTGCTGCCCTGTCTGTTCATCTTCCTGAGTATATTGTTATCTGCATGCTGCAGCGGGATGTCAAGGTATTTGCATATTTTATCATTAGAGGCCATGACTTCAATAAGGCTGTCAGTAAAGTGTGTCGGATACGCATAGAGAATCCGAATCCACTCAATCCCGTCTATTCCTGAAATGCCTTGGAGCAATTCGTCAAGCTTATATTCACCATAGATATCAAGTCCGTACCTGGTGGTATCCTGGGCTATCAGGTTAATTTCCCTGACACCCTTCTCAGCAAGCGCCCGGGCTTCTGCTGTTATCGACTCCAGTTTTCGGCTGCGATATTCTCCCCTTATCTGAGGAATTGCACAGTAGGCACACCTGTTGTTACAGCCCTCAGCCACCTTTATATAAGCAGTATAGTGCGGGGTCAAAAGCTCCCGGGGCATATTATGATCATAAATAAAAGAAGGTGCCGCAGCAACACAGATCATTTTTTCGCCTGCAGCAACAGCCGTAACAACTTCAACAATACGCGGGATCTCACCTGTGCCTATCAAACCGTCTATTTCCGGTATCTCCTGCATAATCTCATTACTGTATCGCTGGGCCAGGCAGCCGGCAGCCACAATAGCCCTGCAGGAACCCTGTTTTTTTTGCTGTGCGGCCTCAAGTAAAGCATCAATTGCTTCTTCCTTAGCATCGGATATGAAGCCACAGGTATTCACTATTATAATATCTGCGACATCCTGAGCGCCTGTAATTTCGAAGCCTGCCTTGCGGAGCATGCCTGTCATCACTTCACTGTCAACTAGGTTTTTGGCACAACCAAGACTTAAAATGTTTATTTTGTACACCTGTATTTAAAACCTCCGCATGTAAGTATATATTTACTAGTATAGATTATGACCAGTACAGTGTCAAAAAAGTTTTTCAGCGGACCAGACATTTGGGACCTTTTCCGATCAGATCTTCCCTGCCCGCTTTTCTCAGAGCCTCTTTCACCAGACCGCGGTTTTTGGGGTTGCGGTACTGAATAAGGGCTCTCTGCATTTGTCTCTCTTTTGATGACCGGGGCACATAGACCTTCTGCCCGGTCAGGGGATCAATTCCAGTGTAATATATACACGTAGAAAGGCTGCCCGGTGTCGGGGTGAAGTCCTGAACCTGTTCCGGGTTGTATCCCATATCCCTGATATACTCGGCCAGCTCTATGGCATCTTTTAAGGTGCTTCCTGGGTGTGATGCAATAAAATACGGCACAAGATACTGCTTCTTGCCAAGCAGGCGGTTGGCCTCATAGAATTTATCGGTAAACCTCCTGTAGATGTCGTGTCCCGGTTTCCGCATAACTTTAAGCACCCCTGAAGATACATGCTCAGGAGCTACCTTTAGTTGTCCGCTGACGTGGTATTTGCAGATTTCTCTTAAGACCTCCGGGTCTTTTTCATATAAGAGGTAATCATACCTCAGACCTGAACGCAGAAATACCTTTTTGACCCCAGGCAGGCTGCGTATCTTGCGAAGCAGTTCAATGAGGTCCGCATGGTCAACGTTAACATTTTTACATTTATCAGGGGCCAGGCAGTGCTTGTCCGCACAGGTGCCTCTTTTAAGCTGGGCCCTGCAGGCAGGCTTGCGGAAATTAGCAGTGGGGCCCCCCACGTCATGAATGATCCCCTTGAAATCCGGCAGTTCCGTTAACAGCCTGGCTTCCCGCAAAATTGAGTCATGACTCCTGGGTTGAATAATACAGCCCTGATGAAAATTAAGGGCACAAAAGGCACAACCTCCAAAGCATCCTCTTTGAGCAGTAATGCTGAATTTCACTTCCTTTAGGGCTGGGATTCCATCATATTTTGCATAGGCAGGGTGGTAACTCCTCATAAACGGCATTTCATAGACTGCATCCATTTCTTCTGTTGTCAGAGGCTGAGCCGGCGCATTCTGCACCACATACTGCAGCCCGTGAGGCTGGACCAGGGTCCTGCCCCGGAAGGGGTCCTGCTCACCGTACGCCAGCCTGAAAGCTTCAGCATATTTAGATTTTGCAGCGCTGACTTCATCGAACCCCGGAAGACAGATTGCACCTGCCGGCGGTTTTTCTCCAACCACATACGCAGTTCCCGGAATATCGGTGAGCTGCCCTATTGCTTCTCCATTGGCAAGTCTCAGGGCAATTTCTTCTACCTGCTTTTCCCCCATGCCGTAGACGAGAATATCAGCCCTGGAATCCAGAAGTATGGAACGCCTCACCTTGTTGTCCCAATAGTCGTAATGTGCCAACCGGCGTAAGCTAGCTTCAATTCCGCCAATAACCAGCGGAATCCCCGGCCAGGCCTCCCGGATCCGGTTAGAGTATACAATTGCAGCTCTGTCGGGGCGTTTTCCCGGCACGCCCCCCGGTGAATACAGGTCCTTTTTCCTGTGATTCCGGTTTCCGGTATAATTACTTACCATGGAATCAAGGTTCCCGGCCGTTACCAGGCATGCATACCTGGGTTTTCCCAGCCTGGTAAAATCACCGGTGTCATGCCAGTCAGGCTGGGCAATTATGCCTACCTTAAAACCCAGTTTTGACAGCAGTCGTGCTATTATTGCCGTCCCGAAACTGGGATGATCCACATAGGCATCTCCTGTTACCACAAGAAAATCTACATAATGCCAGTGGTATTTGTCCATTTCTTCCCTTGTCATCGGAAGAAAGTCAGTATAACTCATCTTATCACGACTCATTTTATCACCGGATTTACCTGATTTTTTTTAATTTAAGACAGCTAACCACCCCTCGGATAATCAACTGGAACGGTAATTGGTGAACTGCAGGGGAATATCATATTCCTTTTCCTTAAGCAGTTGAATTACCGCCTGCAGGTCATCCCGGTTTTTCCCGGCGACTCTGACTTTATCCCCCTGAATGGAAGCCTGGACCTTAATTTTTGATTTTTTGATTTCTTTGACAATGTCTTTGGCAAGTTCAGACTCAATTCCCTGCTGTATATTTACCTGCTGCTTCACTGTATCTCCAGCGGCAGCTTCAACCTTGCCATACTTTAATGTCCTGACGTCTACACCTCTCTTGATAACCTTTGATTCCAGGATATCAATAACGTTTTTCAGCTTGAAATCATCATCTGAAATAAGAGTAATCACTTCTCCATCAAATTTTATCTCACTCTTGCTGCCCTTAAAATCAAAGCGGGTTTCAATTTCCCGTCTTGCCTGATTGAGAGAATTGTCAATTTCCTGCATATCAACCTCACATACTATATCAAAGCTGTTCTCTTTGGCTGCCATGATTTCGCCTTCCTTTCCTGATTATTTACAGAGTTTCCGCACTAAATTCTCTGTTTTTGACCACCTCTCCATATCCCCCCAAAACCCCCAGGCTGGTTCCGTCCTTTACAACCTCAACAGCTCCCGCATTGCCAAGGGTCATTACAACACTGCTTCCGGTAAAGGTTTTGGTTTCCCCGGGAACTATATTCCCGGTAAAAGTGTTTGCCCCGTCAACCCGGATATTTATCCAGCAGACCTGGTCCTTACCCTTGAGCAAAATTGTCATGGTATTCTGCTGAACACCTTCTGCACCGCCCTGGCCTTCATTCTGCCCCGCAGGAGGAATTCCCGCTTCTCCCGGCTCGTCCGACTGCTGTTCCTGCTGCACATTGGCGTCTTCCTGATTATCGCCTTCACCTGTGTTCCGGCCATCGTTTTTGTCTGTTTGTTCAGTTGGCGGAGTATTGTCCTCATCCTGTAACCCCAGACCTCCATTGTCTTTATTTATATAGCCGTAAACCACAAGTGTAAAGACCGCCAGAAGAGCGATCACTGCTGTCATCAGGTAAGTCTTTCTGTTGGAACGGTTTGTCCTCCGCTGCTGATACTTCTTTTTGAACTCGGATTCCTGAAAACCTTCCCGCACCGGTGTGCCCAGCAATTTATATTCCATAAGTATTTCATCCTGGTCAAGACCAAGGTAGTTTGCATAATTACGTAGAAATCCCTTTGCATATACTCTTCCCGGAATAACCTCATAGTTCCCTTCCTCAAGTGCCTGGAGGTATTTTTTCCTGATTTTCGTGTCTTCCTCAGCCTTCCTCAGGCTTATGCCTTTGGACTCCCGCGCATTCTTAAGATTATCTCCAATGCCGCCCATGGTCACACCTCCATTTTTGAAAGTACTGCGCTTATTTCTTTTGCTGCTGTGGAAATATCACTGGTATCAACACTCAGGTCATACTGCCCACTGGGTTCGGACGGATACCGGTACAAAGGGTCATAATAACTAACCAGGAGATGTTCCACTACTTCATTAAGCTGTCCCTGGTCAACCATCATGCAAAAATCAGCCGTTCTCTGTTTGCCAATTCTTCTTTCCAGAGATTTTATGGCTCTCTTCAATTCTTCCTTATTTTCTACTAGTCCAAACTCATTTTTAGAACTATATATTCTTTTTATACGTTCCATACGTATTTTTAAAGGACAGTAAGCCAATATTTTAATGCCGTTTCTCATAGCTTCTGTAAGGGTTTCGGGAAGAATTAGCCTGCCTATCCGCCTGCTTTCACATTCGACGATGATATATCCGGCGGCTTCCCACAAGGCCAGTTCCTCTACCAATAAACTGTCAAACATCTTCTGGCTGGGCTGAGGATACATCCCTATCTGTCCAAAGACTGAACCCCGGTTGTTGGCCAACCCTTCCAAATCCACAGCAGGTAAAGACATCCTTCTCAGTTCATGGAGCACCTCGGTTTTTCCGACACCTGTCAGGCCATGAATAACTACCACCTTGTGTCTCAAAGGCCTGGCAAGATACTCATTGACGTACTTGCGGTAAGCCTTATAACCGCCAACCAGTCTGTAAACAGGCAATCCCATTGATTCCATTAAAGAACACACGGACTTGCTGCGCATTCCGCCTCTCCAACAAAAAACTACCAGGGGACCTTCCTGGGCTTGTTCGGTGAACTGACTGACGATTCCGGATAGTTTGGGGGAAACAAACTGAATTCCCAGCTCCGCAGCCTCCCCGGCGCCTTTTTCCTTATACAGCTTCCCCACTTCAGCCCTTTGGGCGTTATCAAGCAGAGGGATATTCACAGCTCCCGGAATTGAAGCCTCTGCATACTCGGCTTCGGACCTGACATCTATTATCTTTGCACCCGGCAACTCCAGCGCTTCCCGGACAGAAATTTCATTTGACATTTTAATTTCACCCTTATGGCTATTTATGTTTCTACATAAAGTACTATTATTCCTTCCGTTTTGGCAAATTAGGTATCAGTCCTACTGCTGTCCCGCTGCGCCAAGGGCCAGTCTCATGGACTGACGGTAGTCATAGGAGTTGATAATGCCATTGATTACTCCGGCAGCAAAAATGTCCACAGCCCGCCTGTCCAGTTTTTCCCGACCCGGCTGCAGCGGAACAGAGACAGAACCCTCTTCTCCAAACATGACTACCCCAAGTTCAGGCAGGACGATAACAGCTTTGGCAGCCCCGTTCTCAGCAATCTGCCGGGCAGCCCGGATACCGTCATCAAGGTTTTTGATCTTACACTCACAAAGCTCCTCTGCAGTGTCCTTTGTCATCAAAACAGTATCAAACATTTGAATTCTTTGATAATAATGTTTTTCGTAAACATCACCATTAAACTTGAAACAAACGGGAACTCCTGCCGCAGCAGAAAGACCACATATGTGACTGACTGTACTCTCAGGAATACCGGAATCAATAATGACCATTCTGCAGTTATTGATGGTAACTTCAATGCTCTGCAGTTTCTCTGGTGAAAGCAGCTCTGCTGCCCGCCCGTCAATTATTTCCGCGGGTTCGCCTTTGTCAACAAAGGTAATCCTCCTGGGGGTGGGGAACCAATCCTGAACCACCAGCAGCCTGGTATCCAAGCCTTTTCTATTCAGTTTCTCCCGTATCATCTCACCATAGTCATCTCTTCCGATAACACTTACGGGAAGAGTAGAGATATTCTGTGCCGCCAGATGAAGAGATATATTGTAAGCAGCGCCCCCTGGACGAATATCGATTTCTGCTGTAGAATCACCGGCGCAGGTTGTTATCGCAGAAATTTCGACAAAAATTCTGCCGATCACCAACACTCCGGTCCGGTCATTAAAGACATAGCCCCGCCCCAAAATGTATCCCTTCCTGATTAGATTGGAAATATGAACTGCCGCCGCAGACCTGGATATCCCCAATACCCGAGCCAGATCATCCTGTGCTATCATAGGGTCATTTTTTAATATTTTAAGGATTTCTTTTTCCCGTTCGGTTATTTTACTCATAAAGAGCCTCCGTAAACAATTGTTTGGTTGTCTTTATGGGTGCCAACAAAAGTATATCAAACTATATTTTTCTGGTCAAGGTATAAAGAACCTCTAATTGTTTCACCCTAATGCCAGGAGGGTTGCTATGAACTGCGTTTTTGTCCTGGGTTCAGGTTTTTCTTCTGATGCGGGCGCTCCCCTAACCGGAACTGCTTTAGGAAAAATATTTCACCAGGGTCGGGTCACCCGGCAGCTTGTAGAACTGAAATCCTATATCAGCGACTTCCTCTATCAGGGCAGGTCTGATTGGATTAATGCCTCAAGCCTTGAAGAAATATTAAGCAGGATGGATATTATCAGACACTATAAACCCTATCCCGATGTCGATTATGATGAAGTAATCTATTATGAAGAATTGCTATTGAAAGAATTTACCAGACTGCTCAGTCCTGACAAAACCAACTATCTGGAAAAATCGTACCAGATATTTGCCGGTATCCTTAAAGCCGGTGATTCCATAATCACCTTTAACTACGACCTGGTAATAGAAAACCTGTTAAGTGTTTCAGGTAAGGATTTCCATTACCCCGGCCTTTCCATGTGTAAAAACAGCGCCTCCGGCATCGGGGTTTTTAAGCTGCATGGTTCCATAAACATGTATTATTGCCCATACTGTGGGCAGATATACCGTTTTCCGGAATCTGTCACCATCCATCCCCTGCCCGGTGTATCCGAAAAAAATAAGGACACCTCAGCGCTTCTGAGCTGCCCGAACTGTTCCCTGCAGGGTAAAAGCATAAGGCTCAGACATTGTATAATTGCCCCTACACTTTTTAAGTCTTACTCCCTGCCAAAACTGCGCAGCCTGTGGTTCAGCGCCCTTAAAACCCTGGCTGATGCAAGGGAAATCTTTTTTATCGGCTATTCCCTTCCTCCGGCCGATATACTGTCATACCAACTGTTTGACTTTGGCGCAAGATTATCCCGCCTTGAGCAAAGAGTCTTTCTTGTTAACGGCTGGGACAAACCGGCTAAGCGGTTTAAACAGCTATTTGGGGACTCAGTCTGTAATACAGGAATGACCTTTGCAGAGTGGACCGAAAGTAAAATGAACACCTGACAAAGTCAATAATTTTGTGACTATAAAAATGTTATAAGACAGGGGTAGATGTATTCAGGCAGGCGGAGTCTGTCGTCCGTCCGGCCAGCCATGGCAACTCTTAGCGCTTTAGCGCTTAGAGTTGGCGGTACCCTTGGGGTAAATCCGCAAAGCGGGAGCTGCTGCCGGCGGAGACGTCTGGGGGTCCCCCCGATCCGTCGAAGCCCCGGCCTTTCTAAAGGCCGGGGCTTCGGTAACGGGTTGGGGGCCCCGCCAGAGGAATTCATCTACCCCTGTCCATATTACAATTTAATAGTCATAAAATGAATAAAGTTGTCTTATTCCGCGGGTTCTGTGTCTGTGGGTTCTGTATCTTCAGACTCAGGCTGCTCTGTTTTTGCTTCCTCTTCAGGTTTTTCATCCGGTTTTTCTTCCGGTTTTTCTTCAATTGCTGCCATAAGCTTTTTGTGCGTTTCAGCATCGAGACCCTCTCCGATGGTTGGCGCCGGAACATCTTCCTGAACGATGTTCTCTGCTGTAACTTCATTTTGACGAGCTTCCGGTTCCTTTTCAGCGAGCTCTTTTATGGAAATACTTATCTTGTGTTTTTCGGTGTCAACTTCAATAACCTTTGCAGTCACCTGTTCACCAACACTGACAACCTCTCCGGGAGTTCCAATGCGTTTATGTGCAAGTTGTGAAATATGTACAAGTGCATCAACACCTGGTTCGAGTTCCACAAATGCCCCAAACGGTACCAACCGCACAACCTTTCCTGTGACTACCTGTCCCTGGCTGTATTTATGTTCGATTTTGTCCCAGGGATTTGGGACTATTTTCTTCAGGCTGAGGGATACTTTTTCATTTTCTCTGTCAATACCGAGGACAAAAACTTCAATCTCGTCATTTTCCTTTAATATTTCCGAGGGATGGCCAACCCTGTACCAAGCCATTTCAGACACATGGAGCAGGCCGTCAATTCCACCCAGGTCTACAAATGCGCCAAAATTTGTCATCCTGCGTACAGTTCCTTTGCGAACCTGGCCCTCTTCAATCTCGTCCCAGAGAGCAGCTCTCTGTTTGTGGTATTCTTCTTCTACAACTGCTTTTCTCGAAAGAATTACCTTTCTGGATTCTTTTCTCACTTCAATAACCCGGGCCTGAAGTCTCTCCCCAACATATTTGGCAAGATCTTCAACATAGCCTCTTTCCACCAGTGAAGCAGGCATAAATGCCTGAACACCCACATCCATCAGGAGACCGCCTTTGACAACCTCCATAACAACACCTTCAACTATTCTTTTTTCATCTACTGCTTGTACCAGCTCATCCCAGGCCTTTTCAGCATCTGCCTTTCTTTTGGAAAGGAGTATTTTCCCCTCATCATCCTGCACTCTAATGACTGCAACCTCTACTTCATCTCCAACATTAAACAGATCTTTCGGTGACCTTATATCGCAACATGAACATTCCCTCATGGGGATAACTCCTTCAGACTTTCCGCCGACATCTACCAGAACTTCATCATCGCCAACCTGGACCACTACACCTTTGACAATGTCTCCTTTACGGAGTTCTTTTACGGTCAATGCCTCTTCAAGTTGTTTTTTTTCGTTTTCCTGATTAGTAACATCTTCCATGTAACTCCTAACCTCCTCTATTATCCAATCCGGGGTCGAAGCCCCGGCAGTAATCCCTACCAGTTCCATTCCGATAAGCCATTTCCTGTCAATTTCACCGGCAGTTTCTATATGATACGTCGGAGTGCCGGTATCGGCACAAAGACGTGCAAGTTTCTGCGTATTAGCGCTGTTCTTCCCGCCAACAACAATCATCACATGGACGCTTTTGGCCAGTTCAACCGCAGCATCCTGCCTGTCCCTGGTAGCGTGGCAGATTGTGTTATAAGTGATAGTATCATCAGATTTTTGCTGCAAAACCGAAACAATTTTGTTGAAATTCTCCTCTGGTTGTGTGGTCTGGCTGATTATCCCGATTTTATTCTGTGCAGGCATGTTTTCGGCCTGTTGGGGAGTTTCGGCGACTATACCCTGATGCCCTGTCCAGCCAAGAATACCTGTTACTTCAGGATGCTCCTTATCACCTACAACAATGACCTGATAACCCTGTTCATTTAATTTCTTAGCCAGTTCCTGTGCTTTTTTTACAAAAGGGCATGTGGCATCAATGACCTTGAGGCCTCGTTCCTTAGCTCTTTCAAATACCTCAGGGCCTACGCCATGTGACCTGACAATAATAACTCCTTCAGGAATCTCTTCTATATCCTGGACAACCTTCAGCCCTTTTTGGGATAAGTCTTCAACTACCTGTGGACTGTGAATCAAGGGACCCAGAGTGTAAATGGGTTTTTCCTCCTGCTGAGCCGTATGCATGGCCAGGTCCAAAGCCCGCTTAACCCCAAAACAAAATCCTGCCTTGGGTGCAAGGATTGTCTTCATTATACCACCTCTAAGGGCTTATTTTAACTCTTTTAGTAATTATTTCATATTTACCGGTATTTTTTTTTATTCTAGGCCCATAAACGAATTCCTCTGTGTTTGCCGGATATATTCTTTGATTTTGTCGACAACCTCGTTAAATGACATATCAGATGTGTCTATTAGAATGGCATCAGATGCCTGCTGAAGCGGGGCCATTTCACGCGTACTGTCTATGCGATCCCTGGTGGCAATTTCCTTTTCCAATTCGTCAATATCAACTTCATAACCGGAAGCTTCCAGGTCCCTGGCCCTTCTCATAGCTCTTTCCCTGGCAGATGCGGTCAGGAAGATTTTGCATTCTGCTTCCGGAAGGACAAAAGTCCCGATGTCCCTGCCATCCATGACAATACCGCCTTTTTGGGCAAGTCTTCGCTGCAGTTCTACCATTTCAGTCCTCACACCCGGCACCCTGGCAACCAGGGAAACATTTTGCGAAACCTGAGGAGTACGTATGGCGACACTAACATCCTCACCATCCATGATAATAGCCTGGGTATGGTCCTGGTAGGTCAGCCGGATTTCGGTCTCCTTTGCCAGCCGGGAAAGCGCTGCTTCGTCACTAAGGATGATTCCCTGCCTGAGGGCCTTCACGGTCAGCGCTCGGTACATGGCTCCCGTATCGATGTAAATGTACCCGAGATCCTTGGATACCTGTCTGGCCACAGTGCTTTTGCCGGCTCCGGCCGGCCCGTCAATTGCCACAACCAAATTTCGCCCTTCTCGCCGCATGCTCCCACTCCTTAAGATAGTCATTCCCCGAATTTTCACAAACTAGGTATTTTATTTCGACAAAAGAACGGTTTTTCCTTGTGGTGGCGGACATTTTTAAAAGACTATGCAAAACGCACAGTCTCTTTTCGGGTTCTATTCAGATATTTGCAGAATCCGTAAGGCCGGCCAAGGTTTCGGCAAACCCCGGAAATGATATCCCGATACATCCGGTGTTTTTGATTACGGTCTCTCCTGTTGCCAGGAGACCTGCAACCGCCATGGACATGGCCACTCTGTGGTCATCATGACTTTCACAGACAGCGCCTTTTAAGCTGCCGCCTCCCTGTACAATCATACCATCCTCTAATTCACTTACATTTACACCAAGTTTCCTTAACTCAACGGCCATTACCGCTATCCGGTTGGATTCCTTAACCTTCAATTCCGCCGCATCCCGGATCACGGTCTCTCCTGCTGCGGCTGCCGCGGCAACAGTGATTACCGGTATTTCATCAATAAGCCTGGGGATAAGGCTGCCCTCAATGACAGTCCCCTTAAGTTCGCTTCCACAGACACAGATATCTCCGACCGGCTCCCCGTTAACCTCATCTTCATTAAGAATAGTTATCTCTGCTCCCATATTTTTTAAAACATCTATGATACCTGTTCTGGTGGGATTTAAGCCCACGCGTTTAACTATCAGCCGGGAACCGGGAATTGCTGCTGCAGCAACCATGAAGAACGCAGCTGATGAAATGTCCCCGGGAACCTCAACCGGTTTACCTGACAAGGTCGGCCCACCCTTAATTTTTACGTCACCTGGGTTAACCTCGATTTCCGCTCCAAGATAAGCAAGCATCCGCTCGGTATGGTCCCTGGACTTATGGGGTTCGCAAATTTCAGTCTGACCCCGGGCATACAGCCCGGCCAGAATTATGGCTGATTTCACCTGAGCGCTGGCTACCGGCGAGTTGAATTTGATAGGTTTCAGAACGCCTCCTCTGACGGCCAGCGGGGCCAGAGACCCATTTTGCCTGCCGTCAATAACTGCCCCCATCTCCAGCAACGGTTCAGTAACTCTTCCCATTGGCCTTTTGCATATAGACGCATCACCAGTCACTGTGGAAAAAAATGGCTGTCCGGCCAGGATTCCCAACATCAGTCTGATGGTTGTACCGGAATTGCCGACATCCAGGACATCTTGAGGTTCCCTGAGACCATACAGCCCATTTCCTTTAACAATGATAGTATTATTATCAGGCCTGCTAAATTCAGCGCCCATTTTTTTGAAGCAGTCAATGGAACTGAGGCAGTCCGCTCCCATGAGAAAATTCGTTACCGTAGTTGGTCCCTGTGCCAATGCTCCCAGCATAACAGCCCTATGGGATATCGACTTGTCACCGGGAACCGATATTTCACTATTTATTTTACCTGCTTTTCTAACCTGGAGTTTCAAAAACATACACCTCTGATGTAATCTATTCGTGTTCACTACTATTCTTATCTCTTTTTGGCAGCAATGCCCTGGGAGCGGAGGAGAATAACAGCCGCGTCCTGGTCAGCCTGGCTTCCAAAAGCAAGTCTGACGGTGCCTCCCTCGCCTTCCCTGACCCTTAGTATTTCAATATCATTAATGTTAATACCTGCATTACCCAGACAGGCAGTCAGTCCGGCAATTGCCCCCGGCCTGTCGGGCACGGTCACTGTAATTTCATACATCAGTGGCAGGTAACCCCTAATTCCTGAAGGAATATTCCTCCTGGTTTCTCCTGCCCTCCCAAAGCTCTCTGCCAGAGCGCTGTGATCACATGCTGCCACCATCACTCTGGTCTCTTTAAGTACCCTGCCAAACCGGTCAAGAACCTTTAGAATATTATCCCTGTTTGTAATACAGATATCCCGCCACATTAACGGGTGTCCTGAAGCGACCCTGGTGGTATCCCTGAAGCCTCCCGCCGCCAGCATCAACAGCCCCCTGTGTTCAAAATCCAGGTCTCCTGCAGTATTTACCAGCGCTGTGGCCACAATGTGAGGCAGATGGCTTACCGTGGCCACCATCAGGTCATGTTCGTCAGGGTCTATTTCAATCACCCTGGCGCCAATGGCGGCGGCCAGACGGCTTACCTTGGCGACTGCATCACGATCTGTGCTTTTGGTGGGTGTTAAAACATATACCGCATTCTCAAACAGATACCTGTCAGCGCCCTTAACACCACTAATCTCCGAACCGGTCATCGGATGTCCGCCGATAAAACAGGTTCCGGGAGGCATTAGTCTTTCTGCCTCCCTGACAATATCTGACTTGGTGCTGCCTACATCTGTAATGATACATCCCTGCTTAATCATTGGGGCAGCTTTCCTGATAATTTCAGTGGTAACCCCTACAGGAGTGGCCACAACTACCAAATCGGCATCACAAACTGCAGTTTCCAGACAGGAGACCCCTTCATGGATTGCTTCAGCCTCAACTGCAAGCTCCAGGTTTTGATTTTCATCAACACCGGTAACCCTGGCAGCCAGTCCCCGGCTCAAAACCGCCATCCCCAGTGAACCGCCGATGAGTCCCACACCTATAATGGTTATCTTATCAAATATTGGCTGCATGTTAAATCTCCCCATTACTTTTCTGTCAGTCACTTATTGTTAGATTGTTCTATCCATAATCTCTGCTACTTTTTTAATTTCATCCATCAGTTCACTAAAATTGTCCGGTGTCAGTGACTGCGGGCCGTCACAAAGAGCGCTGGCCGGGTCTGGGTGAACTTCTACCAGGAGTCCGTCGGCACCGGCAGCAATGGCTGCCCTGGCCATTGGGGTGACAAATCTCCACTTACCCAGGGCATGACTGGGGTCAACGATTACCGGCAGGTGTGACAGGTGCTTGGCTACCGGCACTGCGCTGAGGTCCAGGGTATTTCTGAGGTAAGTCTCAAAGGTCCTGATGCCCCTTTCACAGAGAATAACCCCATAGTTACCGCCTGCCATAATATACTCTGCAGCCATCAGCCACTCCTCAATTGTAGCTGACGGGCCGCGCTTCAAAACTACCGGTTTGTTGGCAGAGGATACTTCTTTAAGCAAAAAAAAGTTCTGCATATTTCTGGCCCCAATCTGTAGTATATCCGCATACTGGGATACCAGTTCAACTGTTCTGGGGTCTACCACCTCAGTCACAATTTTCAGGCCTGTTCTTTCCCTGGCTTCAGCCAGCATCTTCAGACCTTCTTCCTCCAGACCCTGAAAGGCATAAGGGGATGTCCGCGGCTTAAAGGCACCTCCCCGCAGCACTGTTGCCCCTGCCTTACGTACCTGTTCTGCAGTCGTCATCAGCTGTTCCTTGCTTTCCACCGCACAGGGTCCGGCCATGATTTGAATCTGTCCTCCCCCGAACTCAAGCTCCCCAACCCTGACTACAGAATCATGATGCCTGAATTCGCGGCTGACCAGCTTGTATGGCTGTAAAATAGGTACAACTTTTTCCACACCGGGCATAGCCTCAAGGGACACTTCATTTAATCTTGTCTTATCACCAATTGCTCCGATAATGATCCGCTCCACACCTTCCGAAAGATGTATCTGGAAACCAAGATTTTTTAGTCTTTTCAGGACTTCATCCACTTCATTTTTCTGAGTGCCGCTGTGCATAACAATAATCATATCAGTACCTCCATTATCTTTTCATGTAAATATAAGTATCTGCCATTTTAAAACCAAACATATAGAAACCGAACGAATAAATGAAATAAAAGGCACCCCTGAAAGAGGAGTGCCCCTGAGCTTCGCATAATGACCTCCCTTCCTACCGTTCTACCGATGTCTTTTGTTAACCACCACTCCTGCAATAAATCCTTCCTACCGTTACAACCATCCTGCTATTTTAACCATCCTGCAATTAAAACTACATTATTTATCGTATCATATTATATTTTGCCTGACAAGTTTTTTTCCCTCATAATTACACTTTCGCCCAACTGCTTCTGCGACCGGAACCAATTGACTCATAAGCTCAGAAAAATTAGCCATATTAAGGGACTGCCCGCCATCAGACAGGGCTTCAGCAGGACAGGGATGAACTTCAATAATCAGCCCATCAGCGCCTGCCGCCACAGCAGCCTTAGCCAGAGGAGCAACCATACCCCATTTCCCCGCGGCATGGCTGGGATCAACAATCACCGGGAGATGTGAAAGATGATGTGCCGCCGGTATCGCACTGATATCCAGAGTGTTCCTGGTATGTGTTTCGAAGGTTCTGATACCACGTTCACATAGAATTACATTTTTATTTCCTTCGGCCATGACGTATTCAGCAGCCATCAGCCATTCCTCAATAGTTGCCGCCAGGCCTCTCTTCAGCAGAACAGGCGTGCTGCCCCTTCCCACCTCTTTTAGCAGGACAAAGTTCTGCATATTCCTGCTGCCTATTTGAATAACATCTGCATAGCCGGCAACAAGTTCGACATCCCTGGTATCCATAACCTCGGTAACCACGGGAAGACCGGTCGTGCGTCTGGCTTCGGCAAGTATTTTCAGGCCTTCCTCGGCAAGCCCCTGAAAGGCATAGGGTGATGTCCGTGGTTTAAAGGCGCCTCCCCGGAGCATCTGGACCCCATAATTTTTGAGCTGAACTGCAGCTTTTATAAACAAGTCACGGTCCTCAACGGCACACGGTCCGGCAATGATTGCAAGCTGTTTTCCGCCAACACTGCTGTCACCTACAGTAATAATAGTGTCATCAGTTTTTTCTGTTCTGCTGGCCAGTTTATATCTCATTTCTATTTTACCTCCCGGAGACCGGTACTGTTCTCTGCTTCTAATAATAACGGTTCTTTCAGGGTTTTGACAAGCCTGAAAATGGCATCGTAAAATTCGGGCATACCGGCCTTTTCACCGATAGTTTTGACCAAAGCGCTGCCAACTATTACGGCATCACAGTATTGGGATACTGCGGCCACCTGTTGCGGTGTTGAAATACCAAATCCCACGGCAACAGGAACCGGGCTGGCGCTCCTTACAATCCCGGTAAATTCTTTCAGGTTCTCGGGGAGTCCTTTTCTTACCCCGGTAACGCCGGTAAGTGACACACAGTAAATAAACCCGGAACCGCCGGTGGTAATCTGTTTTATTCTTTCCGGGCCGCTGGTTGGGGCCACCAGAGGAATCAGGGAAATGCTCCGCAGAGTTAATTCCTGTTTCAAGTCACCGGACTCCTCCATGGGCAGGTCAGGTACTATAAACCCGTCAACACCTGAAACAGCAGCATCTGCAGCCACCTTTTCCAGGCCGTGGCGCAAAAGGGGATTATAATATGTCATCAGGATAATGGGAATATCGGTTTGCTGCCGCAGTTGGGCCACAGCCTCAAATATTTTTTTGAGACAGGTTCCTGACTGCAAAGCCCGCTGTGAGGCCTGTTGAATCACCGGTCCGTCGGCCAGCGGGTCTGAATAAGGAACCCCAAGTTCAATGATGTCAGCGCCTGCCTTTTCCAGGGTAAGGACAAGTTCCACAGTGGTTTGCAGGTCAGGATCCCCTGCGGTTATGAAGGTAACCAGGGCTTTCCTGTTTTCACCCCGGAGCTGCGCAAATTTTCGAGATATCCGATTCATTTATTTCACCTCCGGAATTCCGGAAACCGTATGCACATCCTTGTCGCCGCGGCCTGACAAATTGATAATCACAATGTCATCTGGCTGCATTTCCGGGATTGCCCTGAGACCATAGGCCAGGGCATGTGAACTCTCCAGGGCCGGGATGATGCCCTCAGTGCGGCACAGCACCCCAAAGGCCTCCAGGGCCTCGCTGTCGGTAACACTGGTATACCGGACCCGGCCTGTTTCCTTAAGATAGCTGTGTTCCGGGCCTACCCCGGGGTAATCCAGCCCTGCGGAAACTGAGTGGGCTTCCAGGATCTGCCCGTCCTCATCCTGAAGGATATAGCTGTAAGCGCCGTGGAGGACACCATGGGACCCCTTGGTAAGGGTAGCTGCATGGTAAGGAGTGTCCAGACCGTGGCCGGCCGCTTCCACTCCAACCAGCTGCACATCCCGGTCCTCCAGAAAGGGGTAGAATATCCCGATGGCATTACTCCCCCCGCCCACACAGGCCATGATACAGTCAGGAAGGCGGCCCTCCTTATGGAGCACCTGTTCCCGTGTCTCCTCACCGATTATCTTCTGGAAATTACGCACCATCATCGGATAAGGGTGGGGTCCGCCAACAGAACCCAGGACATAAAAAGTGTTCCTGACATTAGTGACCCAGTCACGAATAGCCTCATTCATGGCATCCTTGAGTGTGCGGCTTCCTGAAGCAACAGGCCTGACCTCTGCTCCCAGGAGCTTCATCCGGAAAACATTCAGTTCCTGTCTGCGGATATCCTCCTCACCCATAAAAACCACGCACTCGAGTCCGAACATTGCAGCAGCGGTCGCCGTAGCGACTCCGTGCTGCCCTGCACCGGTCTCGGCAATAACCCTTTTCTTGCCCATTCTCCTGGCCAGAAGTACCTGTCCGATGGTATTGTTGATCTTATGAGCGCCGGTGTGGTTCAGATCTTCCCGCTTCAGATATATTTTGGCGCCCCCGCAGTATGCAGTCAGTCTTTCGGCAAAATACAGCGGTGAAGGCCGGCCCACATACTCATTGAGATAATATCTGATTTCCTCCCTAAAGGAAGTATCATTAAGCGCTTCCTGATATGCCTTTTCCAGTTCTTCGAGAGCCGGCATCAGGGTTTCCGGGACATATTTCCCGCCAAAATCGCCGTAATGTCCTCTGTTATCAGGTAATCTATACATTTTTCAGCCCCCTAACGCTCGCTATAAATGCCTCTATTTTATGCAAATCCTTTTTCCCGCAGCTTTCCACTCCACTGCTGACATCTACTCCAAATGGCTTTGCCGCCCCGATAGCCCTGCAGACATTTTCCGGGGTCAGGCCTCCTGCCAGCAGAATTCTGCCATAAGCTGCCCCGCGCAGGGCCGTATTCCAGTCAAAAACCTTCCCTGTGCCGCCCGCTGCCCCGGGAACATAAGTATCCAGGACGAACATTTCCACACAATCTTGGAAACAGGCCATATCCTCCAGGGAATTGTCATCTTTAATCCTAATGCCCTTAATTACCGGGACAGATATCTCCCGGCATTGTTCAGGTGTTTCCCGGCCGTGAAGCTGAACCATGTCCAGCCCGCAAAATTCTGTAATCTCATTTATCAGTGAGTGGTCTTCATTAACAAAAACTCCGACTTTACTTACAGCTGAAGGGATTTCGTCGATAATCCCCCTGGCCTGTTCCGGAGTGACCCTTCTGGTACTTTCCGCAAAAACAAATCCCAGCAGGTCAGCGCCCTGTTCTGCTGCAAAGACGGCGCTTGTGACATCACTCAAACCACATATTTTTATAATCATATCATTGGGTTCCCCAGCAGCTGCCTTATTTTAGCAGCAATATCAGTTTCTCTCATCAAGGCTTCACCCACCAGCATGGCATGAATCCCATGCTCCTTTAGTCTGAGCACATCTTCTCTGGTATTAATCCCGCTTTCACTGATAACTGTTACTTCATTGTCAGTAATCATTTCTTTCAGCCTGAAGGTGGTTTCCAGGTCGGTTTTAAAGGTCTGCAGGTTCCGGTTGTTGATTCCTATCAACTTTACTTCCAAGCCCAGGGCTCTTTCCAGTTCGTGTTCGGTATGGACCTCAACCAGGCATTCAAGACCCAGAAAAACGGCGTATTCTATTAGTTCTGCTGCCTGCCCGTCAGTGAGAATTGCCATTATCAGCAGCACCGCATCAGCTCCCAGCAGTTTGGCCTCAAAAAGCTGATAGGGGTCTATCATAAAGTCTTTTCTGAGTAACGGCAGGTCTGTGGTCTTGCTGACATCACTAAGATAGTTCGGGCTGCCCTGGAAGAACTCACGGTCAGTCAGCACAGATATGGCGGAAGCTCCTGAAGCAGTGTATATCTGTGCAATCTCCAGGTGGTCAAAGCTGCTGCGAATCAGCCCTTTTGACGGTGAGGCTTTTTTGATTTCCGCAATCAGGGCCACCTCTCCATCCTTTCTCAATCCAGAGGCAAACTCTGCCTGCTGGCCATATTGTCCGGTCCCGTTTTGAATTAAAAGGCCGCACTTTACCTTAAGTTCAGCAAAAGGGACAAGCCGCTTCATTTCGTCCAGTTCAAGTTTTTTTTGAGCAACTATTCTATCAAGAATCACTGTCATCCTACCTTTGCTGTAGTCATATCCGTACCTGTAAATGAATTGCTGAATTCCTTCAGCTCATTAAGCTTTCTCAGGGCCGCCCCGGAGTCAATTATCATAGCAGCCTGTTGAATTCCTTCTGCAATTGACGGCACAGCGCCTGCAGCCAACAGGGCTACAGCTGAATTGAGCAGCACAATATCCCTCTTGGGACCGGTTTCGCCGCTCAGAATCCTAAGAGTGATGACAGCATTCTCCTCTGCTGTGCCACCCTTGAGATCCTCTATTGCAGCATAATTGATGCCATATTCTTTGGGATCGAGGTCATAGGTGACCACAGTCCCATCTCTGACTTCACTCACCCTGCTCGGCCCAATAATAGATATTTCATCAAGCCCTCCAGCGCCGTGAACCACAAATGCCGTTCTGGTGCCAAGATTGGCCAGAACACCAGCCATTACCTCGGTCAGGGCCGGGTCATAGACCCCAAGTATCTGTACCTGGGCTCCGGCCGGATTTGTCAGGGGCCCCAGGATATTGAAAACTGTCCTGATCCCGATTTCCCTCCTGGGACCGATGGCATATTTCATCGCCCCGTGGAGTGCAGGGGCAAACAGGAAACCGATTCCGGCCCGGTCGATACAATCCCCGGCCTGTTCCGGCGTCAGATTGATATTTATCCCCAGAGCTTCCAGCACATCAGCGCTCCCGCTCCGGCTGGAAACCGAGCGGTTGCCGTGCTTAGCCACCGGGATTCCGGCGCCTGCGATAACAAACGCCACCGTTGTGGAAATATTAAAGGTATGGGAACCGTCGCCACCGGTCCCACAGGTATCCACCACAAACGGATGTCCTGTCCTCACAGGGGTGGCCTTGTTGCGCATCACCCGTGCAAACCCGGTAATCTCGGCAACAGTTTCCCCCTTAATCCTGAGAGCCGTAATCAATGCAGCTATCTGGGCATCTGTGGCCTTTCCGCTCATAACCTCTTCCATCAGCACAACAGCCTCTTCCTCACTCAGGTTCTGACCATCGACAATCCGGTCAATTGCATTCTTAATCATCTCATCTCTCCTCCTCTAAGCTATACTCGACATAATTCCCTTATGTTGAAGATTCTGTGCCTTAGACCCTTATTTATGCCTTGGACCTGTTTTATTTTTTATTATGGGCTCTGGAAATGACCGTGGAATATGGTGAGGTATTGTATAAGATTTTCCTTGCCCTGCCTTGTTGCCGGAGAGTGGCAGCTTAGACTCATAGGCGGCAGGGCGGAAAATCGTTACAATAGCTCACCATATTCCATTCCCGGTCATTTCCCATAGCCCATATTGAGAAAATTCTTCAACAATGTCTTGCCATGCTCGGTAAGGATGGATTCGGGGTGGAACTGGACTCCCTCGACAATAAGCTCTTTGTGCCGCAGTCCCATAATCTCACCCTCTTCGGTCCAGGCGCTTATTTCAAAACATTCCGGAAGTGATTCCCGCTCCACAATCAGGGAATGATATCTGGTGGCAGTAAATGGTGAAGGCAGGCCGGCAAATACAGATTTCCCGTCATGATGAATAAGTGAGGTCTTTCCGTGCATCAGGTTTTCGGCCCTGATTACCCTGCCTCCGTATACCTGTCCGATTGACTGGTGCCCCAGGCAGACCCCGAGAATGGGAATCTTCCCGCCAAGCCGTTCAATTAACTCCAGGGATATTCCGGCTTCATTAGGGGTACAGGGCCCAGGTGAAATAACAATATGTCCCGGATTCAAATCCTCGATTTCGGCAACCGAGATTTTGTCATTGCGGTAAACCCTGATGTCCTCACCCAATTCACCCAGGTACTGCACCAGATTAAAGGTAAAGGAATCATAATTGTCTATCATTAATATCACTTCAGCCAACCTCCTCAAGAGTTAGTGTCTCCAGCAGAGCCATGGCTTTATTTATGGTTTCCTGATATTCCCTTTCCGGGTCGGAATCGGCAACAATTCCGGCCCCTGCCTGCACATAAGTCATTCCGTTGTGCACCAGGATGGTCCTGATGGTGATACAGGTATCCATGTTTCCTGTAAAACCAAAATACCCGATAGCCCCGGCATAAACTCCTCTGCGTACGGGTTCCAGTTCCTCAACTATCTCCATGGCCCGAATTTTGGGCGCTCCGGAAACAGTCCCGGCAGGGAAACAGGCTTTCAGGGCATCAAATACCGTCTTTCCGGGCAGCAGGCGTCCGCTGACAGTTGACACAATGTGCATCACGTGGGAATACCGTTGTACCTCCATAAAGCCATTTATATTAATACTACCATAATCGCAGACCTTCCCCAAGTCATTTCTGCCAAGGTCTACAAGCATGATGTGTTCAGCTTTTTCCTTCTCGTCTGCCAGCAGTTCGATCCCCAGTGTCTCATCTTCCGCTGCTGTCAAGCCCCTTGGTCTGGTACCGGCTATAGGACAGGTCTGTACTTGATCGTCTTCCACCCTGACCAGCATCTCCGGGGATGACCCGATGATAACCGTTTCCCCGAAGTTAAGATAATACATGTATGGCGCCGGGTTTATTGTCCGCAGAGCCCGGTAAATGTCAAAGGGGTCACTCCTGAGCGGTGTTTTCAGCCTCTGGGAAAGCACTACCTGAAAAACATCACCGGCCCGGATATATTCTTTGGCCTTTTCAACATGGTTCATAAATTCCTGTTTGGACATATTGGAATCAATTTCACCGGAGCTGCATTTCTTTGCCTGACATCTGCCGGTTTTTGCAGGTGCTTTGATGATATTCCGGACATCCCTGATTCTGTTAACGGCATCATTGTATGCAGCTTCAGGTGTTGCTCCCGGCTGGGTATTGCAGACTATTTTTATCTTGTGCCTGACGTGGTCAAATACCAGCACCAGGCGGGTAATCACAAAATTGCAATCAGGCAGGTCAAGGTCTTTAACCGTATCTTTGGGGAGATTTTCCAGGTGTCTGACCACATCGTAACCAAAGTAACCGACAGCTCCCCCGTAAAACCTGGGCAGCCCCTCAATTTTAGGCGCCTGGTAGCGGTCCATTATAAGCTTCAGGATATCCAGCGGGCCCCCGGTGAGCTTCGTCTGAGCGCCATTTTCCTCAACTATTCCGCAGCCATTTTCATACCGGTAAATCACCATAGGCTCCAGCCCTATAAATGAATACCTGGCGAGGTTTTCGCCACCCTCTACGCTTTCCAGCATATATGTATAATCCTCATGGCAGACCTTTTTAAAAATGGACACTGTTGTTTCCATATCAACAACCATTTCAGTATAAACGGGAATCAGGTTATATGTCTTACTTAGTTCCAGGTATTCATCACAGCAAGGATATATCATTATTAACGGTCCCCACCTTTCTCCTCCTGAAAAACGCAAAAAACCGGTACTCAAATGAGTACCGGTACATTAACTTTACCCAGCAAAACTCATCTCAGCTCATCTCAGCTCATCTTTTCATTTCTCTGCTCTGCTAAACTAAACCTTCTGATAAAGCAACTATTCTAATAAGCAACTGTTCTAAAACTGCTATTGTATACAATATATCACAGACAAATTTGTGGTGTCAATGGTTTTATTTCTCCATCAGGTCAGACCTCAGTGCTGCGGCCTCACCCAGGTACTGGTGCTTTATCTCCGCCTGGGTCTTAGTTGTATTAACATGCATCAGAACCCTTATCAGCCTGGGCATTCTACCGGGTACATCGATTTCCCTGGCACACAGCAGCGGCACCAGTGTCCACCCCATTCTCCTGGCCGCAGTGGCCGGAAATTCGGCATTCAGGTCCGGAGTAGTGGTTAAAAAAACACTGGCAATATCCTCGGTGTTTATCCCATTTTCCTCAACAATTCTCCTGAGAAGCTCCTCGGTCCCTCTAAATATTTCTTCAGCCGTATTCTCCCCAACCGCAATCGCTCCCCTAATACCGCGAACCAATTTCTCTCCCATAAATACCATCCTCCTTGATGCTTTGCTTTATTAATTACTACGACACAGCGCGATGTCCCAATCCGATCGATACCTCGTCCAAATGCAGGAGCCCGATACCAAAAAACACGGCGACAGTTATGTGGTCATTCTGATGGGCAATCCCTATTTTCCCGCCGACATTCAACCCGATAGCCTTTGGCATGATTTGGCTCAAGGCCTCCCTGGTAGCCCCGGCTACTGCCCCTTCATCGGTATGGGTATCTTTGATAACTCCCTCTCTCTTGGCAGCCACCACTGCTCTCTCTACGATCTTCTTAACTGAGGTAATAAATTCCCCGCCGTAATCAACGGCAGCGGTCTTTATCCCTTCGGTAGCATATCTCTTCTGCAGGGCCTTCTCTTCCTCCCTGCTTTCTGTAAGGGCCATTTTTATAGCCACTCCTGCAGTTTTTCTGCTCCCGGTATGGTTTGACACCTATAATTCCCCCTAATTAAAATACTCCCCGGAAGGGGAGTATTCTGGTTTCCCTTGATTCCCGAACTGCCTTGCTGCCTGTTTTATTACAATTATAATACATGGTTTTTTAAAATGCAATCAATCAGGCTTTTTTGCCGCCGGATACCCCTCCGGAAACAAGAAATGCCATCACATCGGCGCTGTCTGCATTTAGGGGCATAATCCGTTCTCTGGGCAAAACCAGCAGGTTTCCGGCAAAGTTATATGACTGGGGCAGGTAAACGGCAGCATAATCATTGAGCCCCAGGTTATCCAGACTTTCCTTTGTGATGAAACCGATCACCTTCACCGCGCCGTCTCCGGAAAGGCTGACTGCAACCGGTTTGTCAAAGCTCTTCTTGTCACCGACAAAAGCCCCGATTAGATCCTTGATGGAACCATACAGCAGTTTAACCAGCGGCAGCCTGGTAAACAGCCTTTCAACCAGTTCAAAGAGCTTTTTAGTGAAGATGTTTGAGGCCAAAAAGCCGATCAGGGTTATTATAGCAACAGTAACCAAAAAACCTAAACCGGGAATGGGAATCCTCAACAGTCCGTCAATTTTTTTGAACAGGACAAAAACTATGTACAGGGAAAGCGCCACCGGCATCAGGATAATCAAACCTTCAAAGAAGTATTTGGCAATGCGTTTCATTTCCGGTCAACTCCAGTCTCCTTTTAATTGGAACCCTGTTTCAGGGTCGAATAATTCATTACCCAGTATATAAACATTCCAATTACAGGCAGTGAGAATGCTGCTGCCCCCCACATCACCGGGGTTAGTCCCAACGCTGACCGTTTCAGGGTCCTGGCATCCTTGTAGACAATAATACTTAGCGCAACATGTGTCGCTGTCAAGATTAACAGCCATAAATAGAACAACACCACATAAAAACCTAATCTGGTCAAAACGGTATTTACCCCCTTTTCTGCAACAGGCTTTGATGAGATATTCAACGCCTGAGGCGGTTTTCCTGCCCGCTGTAATCTAAAGGAAGGTCCCCTCATCCTCCGGCAGCGTTAATGCCTGCCAGGAAACCCATACTGAAGGCTGCCTGCAGGTTGTAACCACCGGTATACCCGTCCACATCAACAACTTCCCCTGCCGGGAAAAGTCCTTTAATTAGTTTAGACTCCATAGTCTTGGGGTTTATCTCCTTAACCGAAATCCCTCCCGCGGTGACAATTGCCTCTGCAAGGGGCCGCAGACCCCTGATGTTCAATGTCAGCCCCTGTAAGAGTCTGACCAGTCCCAGTCTCTCTTCACGAGTTATCTGATGGACCGGCTTTTCCCCGGAAATCCCCGACAATTTTATGATAACCGGAATCAATGACTTTGGCAGCAGTTCTCCCAGAGAATTTTTGTACTGCTTTCGTAAAAGTCCGCTAAAATCCCGCTGTATTCTGGAGTCAAGCTGTTCCGGTGACAGGGCGGGTTTAAGGTTTATGGTGAGCGCAGCCCGGCCCCCTTTTTCCAGTAAACCGGCAGCAATCCTGCTGAGAGTCAGGATAACAGGTCCGGAGACTCCGAAATGGGTAAACAGCATCTCTCCAAATTCTGCGGCAGCTTTACCTCCTTCATAAACAACAGTAGCCTCAACGTTCTTCAAAGCAAGGCCCTGAAGCTCTTTAACCCATTCCTCTTCCGTTTCCAGAGGTATCAGCGATGGCTTAAGAGGTACTATAGTATGACCGAGCGCCGCAGCCATCCTGTAACCGTCCCCTGTGGAACCGGTGCCCGGATAGGAGGCGCCCCCCGCGGCCAGGATAACCGCATCACAACTCAGCAGGGAACCGTTCTTTAACTTGACTGCGGTTACCTGTTGATTCTCTGCCAAAATACCGGTGACACCTGCATTGTATCTGAATTCAACCCCTTTGGAGACACAGTAATTAACCAGGGTCTCCACTACATCCTGGGCCTTGTCAGAAACAGGGAATACCCTTCCACCCCGTTCCTCCTTTGTCGGCAAACCGTTTTCATTTAGAAAGGAAATCAAATCCCAGTTGCCGAACTTGGAGAAAGCGCTGTAAAGGAACTGCCCATTGCCCGGAATGTTTTTGATCAATTCCCTGATTTCATCGGTATTGGTGATATTACAACGGCCTTTTCCGGTTATCAGCAGTTTTCTGCCCGGCCGGTCGTTTTTTTCCAGGACAGTTACTTCTGCTCCGTTTGCAGCAGCCTGTCCTGCTGCCATCAAACCGGCAGCTCCTGCCCCGATAACTATTACCTTCATGATACACCATCCTTAGATTAACCATTTGACGATATATGGAGCCAGCAGAGCGGTTACCAGCCCGGTCAGCACTATGGCAGCGCCGCTCATGGAGCCTTCTGTTTCACCAATCTGGATGGCCCTGGAGGTTCCTCCGGCATGTGAGGCGGTACCTATTCCGATACCAACAGCTATCTTGCTCTTAATTCCCGCCAGTTTCATAACCTCAGCCCCGATAACGCCGCCGAAAATCCCGGTTATGGCTACAGCCATCACTATTATTTTATCGTTCCCGCCTAAAATACCGGTTATACCAATAGCGATAGGCATGGTGGTCGATTTAGCCGCAATTGAGAGGAGGGTTTCTTTGCCGGCCCCCAGCGCCTTAGCGATGAAAATCGTACTGACTATTGCAGTTATGCTGCCTGTAATGACTCCAACAGAAATGCCCTTCAAATTTGACTTGATGTTTGGCAGCTGCTTGTATAAAGGAACTCCTAAGGCCACCGTTGCCGGGCCCAGGAGAAAAGTTATCATATCCCCTCCCTGTGAATAGACGGCATAATCAATTTTGGCATAATGCAATATATAGATGACAATTACTGTAGCCAGGATCAGGGGATTAAAAAGAAAAAAATGGAATCTCCTGTATAGTCTATTCACAAGCAGGTAAACAACAAGGGTAACTGTTATCTGGATTAACGGTTCCCTAAGAAGGCTGTTTAACATTCTTCCGCCCCCTTTCACTGAATTCCACTGCTTTGGCGGTAACCACCATAACCAGTACAGTGCTTGCCAGCAGGCTCACCATGATGGCCAGCCATTCCTGTTTTATTCTGGGAAGGATTGTGATCAGCCCGACATTCAGCGGAATGAATAGGGCCATCATGTTGTCCAGCAGCAGCCCTGCCGCTTCTTCGACCTGGTCGAGTTTTATTATCCTGAGGACAAGGGCCAGGAACAGCAGCAGCAATCCTACGAGGTTGCCCGGCAGGATAAGATCAAAATACCTGGACAGGAATGTCCCGGTACTCTGCATTAGAAGTAAAATTACAAACCCTTCAAACAGTTTTATTGTCCTTTTCTTTTTATGTACGGCAGCCATTATCCGGTTAGTCCTCCTTTTCCAATATCAGGATTGATCAGTTGGTATACAAAAGTAGTCAGGAGACAGGAGACAGTAGTCAGGAGACAGTAGTTAGTAGTCAGAATTCAGTAGTTAGAAATTGACACTCCCCATGCCTAAAGGCAGGGGATTCTTGGGTGATTAAACCGAAGTCCATTTCTGGTATCGGAGTATAGCCCCAAGCTTAGGGCTGTGCCATCAGCCCGTCCCCGGGCAGAGCGTATTAGCTCCCGGGGCTGGCAGACTATCGCTTACGCTACACCGTCTACCACAGTTGCAGACATAATATTCATAGCCCCAACCCTATCCCGATGGGTTTTGTATCCGCAACCGCACTTATATTTAAGTAGTTTTGATTATTCCAAATAGCTACGGGTTTTTTGAGAACAGGCACTTTAATTTGCTTTTGGTCTTCGGGCTTCAATTTGCCATTTGTAAGAACAGCTTTTTTATACTTAGCAAAAACGCTTTTCGCATCTTGAATAGCCTGATTTTTAACTGCGCTGGGCAGGTTTGCGATTACATCTTTGCTTGTATATTTGAGATTCATATCCGCCTCAACGTAGTTAACAACGATTTGATTTACCAGACAAATATATGCTGCCGATGTTGTTTTAAGACGTTCAGCCTGTTCTTTGCCTGGCTCAAGTTTGATTTTTACGGTGATTTGCAATTTTTTATGGTTTTTTTGTGTCACACACAATTGGTTCACCTCCCCTCTATAGGAATATTATACCATATAGAACCTATGTTCGGGGAAAATATGTTCACCTTTTAAATAATATAGCAACTTTCGGGGCATTGAGCCCCTCGGTCGCTGTGCCTTATATCCCCATGGCTAAAGCCAGGGGCTTTACGGCACTTATGGTAACAGCTATACTTATGGTAACAGCTATACTTATGGTAACAGCTATAAGGAAAATTATAGAGAGTTTCGGGAATAAAATCAATGGTGTATTTAACGCCGGAGTTATTTGCATCCTAACCACTCTCCTGCCTCCCGTCTCCTGCCTCCTGACTCCACTCTCCTGCCTCCCGTCTCCCGTCTCCTGCCTCCCGTCTCCTGACTCCACTCTCCTGACTCCTGTCTCCTGACTCCTGACTCCTGCCTCCACTCTCCTGTCTCCTGTCTCCTGCCTCCTGTCTCCTGCCTCCTGTCTCCTGACTCCTGACTCCACTCTCCTGTCTCCCGTCTCCCGTCTCCTGACTCCTGCCTCCTGTCTCCTGACTCCCGTCTCCTTATAAAAAGTGAAATAATTTACATACTTGGGAAGGAAAAATATGAATTCTGACGAATACAAAAATTAAAAGTAAATATATTTTAGCGTCCAGAGTATTTTTAAAGTCCGGAGACGTTTTTTGAGTCCAGAGGCCAGCTTATTGCTGGCCTTTTAATTTTGGCGCCAGGCGTCTTCCGAGAGGAGGTTTATTTGGTGAAAAACTACCTGCAGTTAGCCCGTCACGAGGGCAACAGCGCCCTCTTTGACGTTGTCGAAATGACAGTCATTTCGTCCAAATGGGGGGTTCCCCTGCATCTTCATGCAGAAGGTCTCAGAGGGACCGGAAAAACAACTATTATGCGTGCAGCCAGGGATATCTTCCCACGGATAACCAGAATCAAGGGCTGCCTGTACAACTGTGATCCGCAAAGGCCTCACTGCCCAGCACACAGGGATCTTCACCCTGATGTCATTGCCCAGCTGGAAACCGAGGAAATTCCAATGCCATTTCTGGAAATTTCTCATTCCGCTAAGATAGGAACTATTGTCGGAAGTATTGACCTAGCCGGAATCACTGACAGAACAAACCCAACCGCAGCTATTCTGCCAGGCATCATTCCACAGGCACACCGGGGTATCATTTTCATTGATGAAATTAACAGGCTCGCTGACACTTCTCCTGAACTCACTGATGTCCTGCTTGATGTTATGGGTACCAAACCCGGCCGTGTCCAGATCGAGGAAACAGGACTTCCGGTTGTGGAGATTCCTGTTCAAGTCTCCGTCTGGGCTGCTTCCAACCCTGACGAGGAACCCGGTCCGCTTCAGGAAATCAGGCGTCAATTGGCCGACCGCTTTGATTTGGTAATTGATATGAAGCGGACCGATGACCCTGACGCAATTGCCAATATCCTTAAACAGGCCAGTCACGTCAGGATTCAGGAACCGGTTAACCCACTGGACATCCAGGCGCGGAATATCAGGGCCAGAAAAGAGCTTGAGGGTATTGCCAGAAAACATGCCGGACTTGACTTGCCTGACTTCCTTAGAAACTACATTGCCAGGCTTTATGTCAAGTATGATATCGAGAGCTTCCGGGCTATCGAAGCAATCCAGCATGCTGCCCTGTTAAACTGTGCCCTGAGACAGCGTGATACCGTACTGGTAAGTGATGTTATCACAGTGCTGCCCCTCGCCCTGCGCCACCGGGTTGACGTGGAAGTACTGACAAGAATAATGAATTCCACTCCCGGACATTCTTCAACTCCCGTGAATACGGTTTCCGCAAGCGCGGGCCGGGATGATGAAACCCTGGCAGTAACCGATTCTCCCGAACCTGTGCCGGTAAAAGAAAAACAATCTGCTGACGGTAAATCTCTGGTAAACAGGATGCTCAACACTCTCGGCTTAAAAAAGGACCACGATGAAATAAGCTTTGCTGCTGCAAACACTCAGTCGGACCTCCCGGAGGTTTCCGAAACTCCCGGTCATCCTCCGGACCTGAAACGGATAAGTGAAATCAATTTAAATGACCTCATTCGGACTGACAAAAACCTTAAGCCCTGATATGTACGTTAAATTTTAAAGAAGGTGTCTTTATGAAAAAAGAAGACCAACAAAATGTCTATCAGCGTTCCAGGGTGATTACCCTCGGGAAAGCGCTTGCTGACCATCTTGAATGCGGTAAAGGCATTATCCTTGGAAGCTGTGCAGTTGTCAGCCGGAACTTTCACTTTGAGCCCAGAGATTCTGAAGGAACAGTCATTATTTACACTGACCGGGATGCCGGGAAGATTTTCTTTAACATGGTCGAAAATGATCAGGTAATCCACATAGATGTTTATCATCAACCTGCAGAAATTAACGTTTTCGATCTTGCCAACCGCATTCTGGTGTCCACAGCCGAATACCTTGACCTTGTTGAAGGCAAGGAAGAAAGGCTCAGCATTGAACGAGAAGCCCTTACCCTTAATCTGGCTCAGAGGGTCCATCTTAGAACAGCCACCGGTGAAGGTACTGTCCTGAAACCCTTTAAAGCGCCGGGGCTCCCGGGTGGCGCTGTCATGAGTCATGTCCACATCCTTGCCCGGCTTCCCCAAAAGTATTTGGGACTGATATATTCAATTGTTGACCAAACCGAAAAAGCAATCCTTTACCAGGACACTAAACTGAGACAGATATCAAATATTGTACATCATTCCACTACAAGGACAAATCCCGAAAATTTTCCCTTAGGGGTACCGGTTACCTTCAATAAAACCGGTACCCCACCCGAGGTAATGTTTCAAAATTACTTCCAAGCGCTTTATTCTGCTGCTGTCCAGGTTGGCAGCCTGGAAATACTGGCTAAGTTTTTAAGCTCCATCTCACCTGCCAAATTTCTGAACATGAGAGTTATGATGAAAACTCATCCATCTCTCGGTATTCTTTTGAAGGACATGGAAAAACTTAATCTGGTAATCGGAAAGCCGATGGGTTATTCCTTAACGGCCTGCGGCTATGAATTAAACCACTTCCTGCACCGGCACCAGAAAGAATTGGCTGCCCAAATCCGTAAAGCTATCAGGCAGATTCCTGCAAAGGCGGGAGCAACCCCCTTAGGACACCCTGCTCGCTGTCCGGTTAAAGAAAACATTAATTACAACTACAAAAAATCAGTAAACCGGAATGAAACAAACAGCTCAAACCCCATTGCAGTTCCCGAAACTGTCATTAATGCGGCCAAACGAAGTTATCTGGAAAACAGTAGCGCCTTATGTATCTGCAACCGTGATATCATGGTGTGTCCCAAAAGATCCCGGGCCCCTGTTGACATCTGCATTGTAGCTGACTGCAGCGGAAGCATGAAAGGTGACAAAATTTCCGCAGTCAGATGGGTAGCCGAACACCTGCTGCTAACCACCCGGGATAAAGTAGCTCTGGTGTCATTCCAGGAGCGGGATGCCGCTGTGAATATTGAATTTACCAGAAATTACTCATATATGCACTCCAGCCTCAATAACCTGGCACCACATGGCCTTACTCCACTGGCTAAAGGATTGGAAACAGGGCTGACACTTATCAGACAATCAAGACCCAAGAACCCCCTGTTGGTTTTAATTACAGACGGCAGGCCAAATACCCCTCTGGTCAGCCTGGACCCTGTTGCCGATGCCGTTAATATATGCCGGAGTTTTCCTAAACACAGGATAAGATTTACTGCTGTGGGAATCGACCCCTTGGGAGAATTCATCCCCACGCTGGCTGAGGCCGCAAAGGGAACTTACTACCTCGTGGAGGATATTGACCGCAGCAGTCTGATAAATATTATGCATGGTGAACGAAAGGTAATATCAAAAACAAAGTCCTGAGACGTACAGTCCGGAGGCCAGCAACTGCGCTGGCCTTTTTGTTTTTTAGCTAACATTGTTTGACGAAAGGTCGGTGACAGTCTTGTCAGCAAATCAGAGAGCATCTTATAATTATCAAAAACTGAAAATCGTCTCCCAAAACCTTGGCGGATATTTTGATATGAACCAGGGCGTCATTATGGGAACAACCGCAGTTGTGAGTCAATTGGCCCATCATGAATCAGCTAAATCCTTGGGTGAAGTGGGTATTTCCAGGGATAGGGATGCCGGGCAGCACTACTTTAATCTCGAAGAGCCGCGTAAAGTTGTTCATATTGACGTCCTCCATAACTCTGCCGAAATCAATCAGGTTGATGTAGCCAACCGCATCAGACAGATAATCCCCAATTACCTGAATACAGTTGACCGTAATCAGGACTTGAGCCCTGAAGAACAGGATCTGGCAGCGGCCAACATTTCCAGGGGAATTCATCTCCAGACTGCGCTGGGTTATGGGACAAGCATGGATCCTGACCAAAAGGCCGTAAAGGGCACTGACGACCGGTATTTGAATCACATTCACCTGCTGGCAAAACTGAAACCCCGTTATTACAGTTTAGCCTACTGCCTGATTGATGAGATTGAAAGGGCCATCATCTATCAGGGCGCCCAACTCCGCAAGGTAATAAAAATTATCCACTATGGCAGCGCTGACGAAGGAGCAGCCAGCGCCGCTTCAACCCTTTATCTACCCCCGGTTTCCAAAGGTTTGTCGGAAGCGCTGCGACACCAGAACATGCTTCAGGTGATGAACAGCCTGGCGATGCGGCTGGGAAGTATTGAAGCCGTAGTAGATTTCTTCAAGTATCTCTCCCCTATCAGAAACTTTAAGCTGGGGAGTTTCCAGAAAGACAAAAAAGAATTTGATAAGCTGGTGTCTCAGCTGGTCAAAAACGATATTGTTAAGCAGACACTTTTTGGATATACCCTTACCGATACAGGTAATGAAATGCAGGATTTCTTAAAGAAAAACAAGAAAGAACTGGCTGCCCAAATACGGAAGTGCATCAGGCAGTTCAGGCATACTCAGCCAAAGTTTCAATCATTCCGTTATTCACACCTGAAATCAAAAGAAAAACAGTTTCCCAACAGGCGTAAAGTGGTCACCCCAAATGACCCTGTATCCTGGAAGGGCGAAATTGCAGTACCGGAAACAGTTGTGGAGGCAGCCAGGAGAAGTTTTCTCTCCAAAAGCTCTTCTATCAATATTACTGTCAAAGATATCAAGGTATATGCAAGAAAGTCCTATGCACCTGTAGATACCTGCCTCCTGGTTGACTGCAGCGGGAGTATGATGGGTGACCGCATCAGGGCGGTCAGCAATGTTGCCGAGTACCTGCTCTTAAACAGCCGGGAAAAGGTATCCATGGTTACCTTTCAGGAAAGACAGGCCAAAGTTCTGGTGCCATTTACCCGCAGTTATAGTGAACTGCACCAGGGACTGTCAAAAATAATACCAGGTGGTTTGACCCCCCTGGCGCTTGGACTGAAGACCACTGTAGACATGTTTAAAAAAGAGCGGCCGCGCAATCCTCTACTCGTTCTGATTACTGACGGGATTCCCAATTATCCCCTGTGGACAACAGACCCTATAGAGGATGCAATCAAGGCAGCAGCAATGATTGCTGAAGAAAATATCCATTTCATCTGTATCGGGATAGACCCGAATCATGAGTTTCTTCCCCTTCTTGCCGAAGCCGGAAAGGGTAATTCTTATATAGTTGACGATAATGACAGAAATAATTTGATAGGAATCGTCAGCCAGGTGAAAAAAGAATTCCAGAGCGGTCATAAGCAGTTTTCGTTCACATAGTGGTATCAGTTTTCAATCATAGTTTCCGCATCTATCAGGGAATCTGCTATTTCTGCAATCGTTTCTTCTATTAATTCACTGGTCATGCCCAGCAGTTCTGTAGCAAAACCGTCAAAAGGATAAAGCAGCCCATCCCCGCCAAGCCCTATCCCCATAGACATGCTGGCAGCATCAGCAACATGGACCAAAGAGGTCAGCTTAGGATTATGCTTCGCCAGCGCGGGAGTGTGATGATTGGCGATTGCTTCAACCAGTTCAGAGGGCAGATTCCATTTTTCAGCTACCCGGGAACCCATCATGGCATGGTCAAATCCAAGTATCTGGCGTTCTGCTGCCATGAACGGTATGTTTTCTGTGTTCACCTTGGAAATCACATCTTCAAATTTTTGATTCATGTATGTATTGAGGATAATTTTCCCCATGTCATGCAGCAGTCCGGCCACAAATGCCTGGTCAGGAAGTTCATAACCGGTTTTTTTCGCCAGGGACCTGGCTATCAGGGCAGTTGACATGGAATGTTTCCACAATTCACCCCGCGGCAAAAAATACCCCTGGACCTCCCTGTCCATCACGTTGTACACCGAAGCCGCCATAACCAGGTTCCTGACGGTACTAAAGCCAAGTATAAGCAGGGCTTCAGTGATTCCGTATATACGCCGCGCATAACCGTAATAAACCGAGTTTGCCATCCGCAGCACCTTTGCTGTGAGTACTTGGTCCTGTGTAATAATCTCTGTTAGTTGGCTCAGAGTGGTATCCGGCCTGCTGGTCAGTTCCAGCACCCTGTATGTCACATGCGGTAAAGCCGGCAATTCCTCGACCCTTTGGACAACATCATTTAAAGACAACTCCCCCACAAAAATCAGTCCTTTCAATAGCCGTCGCCTACTGCTGCCTGCTCTACGCTGCCGCCTGCCCGCAGCTGCTGCCTATCTGGAACTGTATTTTCTCTCCATAAGCATCCGGTAGTTTCTTAGTTCCTCACTAACCTTAAATAATACACGTTCAATATCTACCTTGTTTAAGACAACATGTTCCGGCTCAATTATCTCTATTTTTCGGAACTCCTCCCTGGCAATAAACCTGATTATATCTTCCAAGCTGTCAGCAGTTACAGTCAGGATAACCGGAGCGAATGCTATCTGTGCATTAATAAATTCGTCAAATACAATATATACATCACTGCTCATATCTACTTCTTCAATGGCAATACTCTGCATAGGTACATTTCGCAGCATTTGAACCTGTTGTTCCCTGACTTCCTCAGCTACTTCTTCGGTGCTTTTACCACCGAAAAAGAATTTACCTGGCTTTTGTACGCCTTTATAGTCAAGCCGAATCTTTACTCTGACAGCTGTATTGACTACTTCATCACCAATGCTTGTCCTGACCATTGTTGATCCCCTTTCAAACTCCGCAATTTCTGTACATTTTCGCCAACCTTGTTTAAAATCCTTCTAAGAACTTCTAAAAAGTACGCCACAGACCCTTAATTCCAGATTATTTCATTACTCCCACACTCATAACAAGTGTCAAAATATTCTTTTGGCATCTCCCATGCTTCCTGAACCAGGTCCAGATCATTTGCCAGAGAGTCCATTTCTGTGATGTATCCCTGTTTATCAAAATTGGCGATTAACCCTGAAATCGGTCCGTTTGCAGCCGGGGCAGCCGGCGGCACTCCTGAACTCCCAAAACTGAATGTATTGCCACACCGGGCGCATTTTGGCACAACTACCACTCCTTAAGCGTTTTCTAAATATCGTCAGGAAGTCCCCTTAGTATTCACCAATATCATTGAACAGTCTCTGTTTTTCTATGCATAAATCCTTCTATAAAATCAACATAATACTATCAATACTTTAAACGCATGATGCCAAAATTTTCTTTGAAGGGGTGGTTTTATTGCGCCGTACTATTACCGGAGTCTTTAGATCTGTTACCCAGGCTGAACGGGCTATTGATGAAATTGAATTACAGGGATATGCCAATAACCAAATCTCCGTTGTCTTAAAGAAAACCTCCGAACATGGTGAAAACCATACCGGTGAAAGCTTGATTGATCCCACTGCCGGGTCCCTGCATGACTTCAACAGTGTTTTGGTCCAGGCAGATACAATTGACCTCCCGGAAGTGGGTACTGTTTCTGCCGGAGGACCACTGGCCGGCGCACTGGTTCAGGGTGACAAGTCTCTGGCAGAATCCCTGACTTATTACGGCGTTTCCGGTGAATATGCAGCCCAACTGGAGAACTTTGTTAGTGATGGCTTTTTCCTTACCGTAATCGAAACAAACAACAGTAAAGCAAGTGAAGTGTCCAATCTGCTTAACAAGTTCGGAGCCCATATGGTCCAGAAATGGAGTAAAACGATTGACAAACCCTTAAGACCATGGAATTAAAAGTACAGGGGTGGATGTATTCCTCTGGCGGGCTACGTCTCCGCCGGCTTCCACTCCCGCTTCGCGGGTTTACCCCAAGGGTACCGCCATCTCTAAGCGCTAAAGCGCTAAGAGCTGCCATGGTGGGCCGGACGGACGACAGACTCCGCCTGCCGGAACACATCCACCCCTGTCTTATTAACATCCCAGGACTTAATATAATACGCCCTCTACATAAACGAAGTAGAGGGCTCTCTTTTCTATGAGCCTGCATTAATTAAAAAACTTAAAAATAATAAAGGTTTCCAATTGCATTATCCAGAAACCTGTTTATAATATACAGGTAGACTATTTTTATTTGTTTTTTTTGGGGGGGAGAACTCTATCATGGAATGGCTGCTGCCTGCTGTCGGAGCATATCTGTTCATATTCTTTGCCCGTGTTATTGACATGACCCTGGATGTTTTAAGAATGTTGATGCTTATGCGTGACCGCCGTATCCTGGCATCATTTATAGGCTTTTGTGAAGTCACCGTTTTTGTCCTGGCTCTGAACCAGGTGCTGGCCGGTGGATTAGACGATATCGGTAAAGTAATTGCATATGCGGGCGGGTTCGCCACCGGTAATTACATCGGCAGCCTTATAGAAAACAGGCTTGCTATTGGGTTTGTTTCCCTTCAGGTCTTCCCTCAGCCCTGCCAATGTGAGCTCATTGCAGAAAGCCTCAGAAGCCGCGGTTTTGGGGTAACCCTGGTGGAGGGCGAAGGTCGTCACGGCAAACGGACCATTCTGTTTGCCGCTCTAAAGCGGAAGGATCTCAAACTCGCTGTTAGAATTCTTGACGAGGTATCACCTAATGTGTTTTTCACAGTCTCCGATGCCAAAAATATCCACGGCGGCACTTTCCCAATTAAGCGAAAGGGTTACTGATTTTATCAGTAACCCTTAGCTGCGCTCTGTCACCCTTCAAGAGCAATACTTATTTCGATTAGCCCAATATCAGTTTTGAGAGGTATCTGGATTCTTTTCCGGTTTAGTGTGGAAATGCTGGCCTTCTGCCCATATATCAGCATCGGAGGGGTAATATCTGAGTTATGGCCTAGTTCCTCAAGCTTGGTCAGCGCCCTTCCGGCAATAATGTTAGCCATCTCGGCAATTCCGCTGATAACCATATGGCTGAAACCGGCAATTGTTTCCCCCAGCATTATCCCAACGAGTTCCATTGCGGTGTTAATCGTCATCCCGATCAGAAACGTTCCTTTAACATCACCAATTATGTTTATAATTACAGTTATTTCCTGAGTAGTCCATTTGGAAGAAGCCAGGGACAGTTCCCCCCTTATTCCTGTCAAACCCGTTTCCATTTCTAATATTTCTCTCGCTGAACTAAGGAATGGATTTATAATCTCTGCTTTCAAAGAACTTTCCCCCTTCCGGTAACAACATGCCTAACTTTGGTACTTTGCTGCAATAGGCATCCTCCTGCCAATTCCAAATGCCTTTGTGGTTACTTTTAAGCCGGGTGCAGCCTGTTTTCTTTTATATTCGTTTCTGTTCACATTGCGAATTACCCAATACACCGTTTCGCTCTCATAGCCTTTTTTAATAATATCTTCGGCACCATAGCCTTCATCAACATAGTAATGCAGAATCCCGTCAAGGATATCATATGCCGGCAGGGTATCCTGGTCCAACTGGTCAGGCTTTAATTCAGCTGATGGCGGTTTGGTAATGGTCTCCTCCGGGATTAGTTCCCTTTCCCGGTTAATGTACCTTGCCAGTTCATAAACCATTGTCTTGGGAACATCTGAAATGGGACTCAGACCGCCGCTCATATCACCATAAAGGGTACAATAACCTACTGACATTTCACTCTTATTACCTGTTGACAACAGCAGGTAGCCAAACTTATTGGAAAAGGCCATCACAATACTGCCGCGAATGCGGGCCTGGATGTTCTCTTCAGCAATATCAGGTTCCTGATCGCGAAAATGCTCCTCAAAAGACCCCAGGTATGAAGAATAAATGCCGGAAATAGGAATCACCTTAAACTCAATGCCAAGGTTTTCAGCCAGCTTTCTGGAATCTTCCACACTGCCTGTGGAGGAATATGGTGACGGCATCGATATCCCTAACACATTTTCATTCCCCACTGCAGCTGCAGCCAGGCAGCAGACCACGGCAGAATCAATTCCCCCTGACAGCCCCAGGATTGCCTTTTGAAACCCGCATTTCCTCATATAATCCGCGATTCCGGTAACTAAAGCGTTATATATGGAGCCTGTCCTGTCCAGTGGTGTATAAAGTCCGGGACTTCCTGATATCCCGGTCTCCACAAACGCCAGTTCTTCTTCAAAAGCAGCCAGAACTTTAACAGGCACACCATTTTTATCAACACATATGCTTCTGCCGTCAAAAACCAGCTCATCATTGGCTCCCACCTGATTAACATACAGGAACGGCACACCGTGTCTACGTGCATGGTTACTGATAATCCGGAAACGCAGCTCTTCTTTGCCCACCTGAAACGGCGAAGCCGAAATATTAATCAGCAGGGTAGCCCCCTTTTTGACAAGCTCCTCTACCGGGTCGTATCCGTAATTCCTGATACTCCACATATCCTGCACATTCCAGGCGTCCTCACATACCGAAATCCCCAGTATCTCTCCCTTAAAGCTGACTGTTTCCACTTCAAACTCCGGTTCAAAATATCTGGCTTCATCAAATACATCATAGGTCGGGAGGAGCGATTTGTGATAACTGAACAGAGTCTCTCCATTGCAAATCAATAATGCCGAGTTATGCAGCGCCTTCCCTGTTTTTCTGCTGCTGCGCGTCGGAGCCCCCAGCAAAATCCCCGTCTCCGGGTATTCCATTGATAATTTCTTTATCCTGACAACTGCCTGCTCAGTCCTTTCAATGAACCACTGTCTTTCCAAGAGGTCGCGGGGAGGATAGCCAACCAGGTACAGCTCCGGAAACACAATCAGATCAGGTCGTTCCTTATCAAGGCTGCCGAGGGTTTCAGTCAATTTCCTGATGTTTCCCTCAATATCACCTACAATTGGATTAACCTGTGCTATGACTACCTTCATTAGTCTGCCCCCCTGCCAAATTTGACCGCTATTTCCGATATTAATAGTAATTTCCTGTTCAATTATACCAAAAACCGGGACAAAATTGTATATTCTGACATTAAAATTGAAAAAAAAGTATATTATTCTCCGGCAAAGAGGGTTGCCAGAAACTCCGGTTCAGCCACGCAGGTCCCGGTCTTCTTGTCCTGCCGCAGCTGCACCTCGATGTTTCTGCGGTTATTATAGGGCCCGTCTGTAAAAGAAACTGACACCGAAAGCCGGTAAACCAAGTCTTCTTTTTCCTTTATATTCAATACACTGACCCCGATTAATTTTTCAAGTTTGTTCTGCTTTACCCCTTCCGGAGATGTCAGCATCAACCGGGCTGACTGCCAATCCCGCTGGTCTATGGCCGTGAACAGCAGGAGTATGGTTTCGTAGGGATTTGCCTCTTGCAGGACTTCATCCAGCCTGCCCGAGGCCTTGTAATACATCAGCCGGCAGGCCACCGTATCACCCTTATTGCGATCACCCGTCAAAGGGAGCCTAAGGTCAAAACACCCGCTTTCCCCGTTCTGCAGGTGAGGCATTCCCGTGAGGGCAGCTGCAAATTTAATCCCACCCGACTGAACCACCACAGCCCTCTTCTTCCAGCACCAGGTTCCGCCAAAAATTTCTCTGATGACTTTACTGTCATTTTCAGTTACCGGCTTTATGTCAGCGTGACTGTAACCGCCTTTCCTTACTGCATGAAAACTCTTTCCTGTATCCACATCAAATATTTTCACATTTTCACCCGGTGGTAAAAGCTGTTGTGCTTCTTCCCACTGCATTAATTGTCCATATGGGCTTCTCAACCGCAACTCCTCTGCTGCTTTATTTAATACCCCGCGCAGTTGACCAAATGGCTGCAGACACCTGCTGCCCTTAATATCATAAATGACCTCAGGTGAGGCAAAAAGGTATACCCTGGTCTCCTTTTTGCTGAAGAGTTTCATTACATAAATGTTTTCCGGCTCAGCGCCATTAATCTGAGATGCTTCTTTAACTCCTGCGGCAATTCCCCTGACAACCTCCTGATCAGTAATTTCCCATGATGACTTAAACTCCGGGGAACTGAACTGAACCCTGGTTACTTTAGTCCAGCGCAGATAGGAAACGCCAAGGATAACCGCCAAAGCAATAAATGCTATTTGCAAAAAGAGTATTCTGGTGTCAATATAATGCACCTTGGGCCTGCCCATCTAAATACCCCCATACCTTTTAACCGGATACTTTTTAAAAATTAATTCCGGCTAAAACAAGTATATTTTTGTCGGCCCAAAGTATGCTTGCCAAATAAGACAGGTGGAGATGTATTTCTCCACCTGTCTACTCGATCAGGTTTTTCAGTTTACTGATCTCCTCTTGATTGAGGTATCGGAATTTCCCCTTTTCCAGTCCCTCAAGCCTGAGAAAATCCACGGAAACCCGCTTTAGTTCCAGAACCGGATGCCCGATGGTTTCACACATCCTTCTTATTTGCCGGTTACGTCCTTCATAAATGGTAATTTCCAGAACACCGTTACTCCCTTTTTTATTGAGCAGCCGCACTTTTGCCGGTGCAGTCACCCCATCTGCCAAGCGCAGTCCCTTGCCGAACCGTTTCAGCTTGTCCTTGTCCGGAACACCTTTTACCGTAGCTACATAGGTCTTGCCCAGTTCATGTTTGGGATGGGTCAGCCCATAGGTAATATCTCCATCATTAGTCAGAATAAGCAGTCCTTCAGTATCAAAGTCAAGCCTGCCAACAGGATAGACCCTCTGCTCCACACCTGTCAAAAGGTCGGTAACCTTAGGCCGCCCCTGTGGGTCTCTCACTGTGGTAACATATCCCTTAGGTTTATTCAGCAAAATATATACCTTTTCTTCAGGCTTCCCGATTAATTTACCCCTGACCTCAATCCTGTCACTTTCCGGATCTATTTTCACACCCATTTCTGTCACTGTTTTCCCATTAACCTTAACCTTTCCCTGTGATATCAGTTCCTCACAAAACCTCCTGGAAGCGATACCTGCATGAGCAAGGTATTTCTGTAAACGTTCCACAAAAAACACCTACTTTTTAAGTTAATACACTGCATCAGTTTACTTTATACCGTTTTTCAAGAATTATACAATGTTTCATTCATTATACTGTACAAACCCTGTTTATGAAAGTAAAGGTTGGGGCAGCGCCTACCTGAACACAATATTGCAAACTATCACCGAGGCTATAAATCCGGTAATATCTGCTGACAGGCCGGAAAATACCGCATACCTGTACCTAATAACCCCAACTGACCCGAAATAGAGTGTCAATACAAAAAAAGTTGTATCAGTACTGCCCTGCAGTGTTGACGCCAGCCTCCCGATAAAACTGTCGGGGCCGTAAGTTTTGATGAGTTCTGCCGTAATCCCAAGCGCCCCGCCTCCTGAAAGCGGCCTCATGATTCCCAGGGGCAGCACTTCAGCAGGAATGCCCAGGGTTTCTGTTACCGGTGAAACTAATTTGACAAACAGGTCCATGGCTCCTGATGACCTGAATACGCTTATGGCCACAAACATGGCTACCAGAAAAGGAATTGTCTTCACCGCGGTTGCGAAGCCCTCCTGGGCGCCCTGGACAAATGCTTCATAAACATTTACCTTTCTTGTCAGAGCGAAAACAGTTATCACAAAAAGGACCACTGGAATCGCCCATTTTGCTGCTAGGGTAACCATATGTATAAACATCTTTTTCTACCTCCATGTTCTGCGCCTGTATAAAGCTCTTAAAATCCTGTCAACAACAATAGCCACAAACATTGCACAGGATGTGGCAAAAATCGTTGTCCCGACTATCTCTGTCGGGTTTAGCGACCCGGCCTGAATCCTAATCCCGATAATAGTGGCCGGAATCAAGGTTATGCATGAGGTGTTCAAAGCCAGAAACGTACACATGGCTTCACTGGCGGACTCAGGCTCAGACTTATTCAGCTTCTGCAGTTCCTTCATAGCTATCAAACCCATGGGAGTCGCCGCATTACCCAACCCAAGTACATTTGCACTGAGGTTCATGATTATCGCTCCCATTGCCGGGTGGTCCCTGGGCACTGTCGGGAAAAGGAACCTGGTGACCGGTTCAACTATAGTGCCAAGGATTCTAACCATTCCGGCTTCTTCAGCTACCTTCATAATACCCAGCCAAAACGTCATAATAGCAATCAAACCCAGGGCAAAATCAACCGCCCACTGCGCCCCCTTCAAGGCTGCAGTGGTTACAGCTTCGATGTTTCCATTGACGGCAGCCACCATAATGCCGGTTAGCAGCATGGCGGCCCAGATTATATTGACCATGGTTCCTCCACAGCAGGGAAAATTTTGAGTCTGTACTTTGTCCCTATTATACTGATAATTATGTTTAGCAAAAAAAAAATAGAACCCCTACGGTTCTGCTCCTTTAAAACTCAAACTATTGAAAATATCCGTTTAGCCCCAATTTCCTGACTTTTTCCCGGACTGCCTTCCGGTCAGTTGTGTAAAGGCCTTTTTTTATCATACGTTCAAAATACACGGACCCAGAGAAGGTATATTTGCGCTGCAGGCCTTCTTCTGTTTTTATTTCCTTGTGCATAAAAGAGATGATATCTCCCAGAGCAAGTTCTGTGGGTAAAACCCGCATAGTCATGCCTTTTCCCAGCCTTGCGGCATTGTCTCCTGCCAGCATTCCGGTAATAATAGCTTCGGTATGCCCTACCAAAGGGCCTGTTTTTTCCCCGGCACAAAAGAGATTGTTTATGCCATTCACCCTGAGGTAGTCATCACAGGGAGCCATAGCCATAAACCTAACGGAATTGCCCTGTCCTCCCGAATATGGATCTGCATATCTGGCTTCCCTAAAGCCCTCTAATTCTCTTAAACTTTCGATTGGGAAAAAAGGAGTCATCAGTTTGGCATGTCCTGTGTCCAAAATTATCAGGTTTGTCACATATTCTTCCATAGCATACTGTTGGCAGGCTTTTCTGCGCAGGGAATCTTTTTTGTGGTACTTTTCCGGAAGCGGAATAATGACAACACCATTGTGGTCAAGTTCTTTGACCAGGCTCTTTCTGAGGGATTTTTTGTCAAGCTTGCAGGAACCGCTCATAGCTTCGAACTGTTGTGTACCTTCTCCTGCTTTAATTTCGTTAACTCCTGCCAAAGCTGTCAGGCTCACCCTGGAACCAAAAGAAGGGCAGCGAAGGATACACATGGCACAACCTGTACCGTGTTTAATACAATTATTCATTGGTCCGGCTGTCCCGGTTGCATCAATAAAGACATCACCTGCAATTACTTCATCTGCTGAAGTGACTACATGTTCTATTCCCCGGTCATGTACAGCTACACCTTTGATCAGGTTTCTGCATAATATTTTAACCCCCTGCTCTTCCAGGCATCTGCGGACTACCCGCTCAATTCGCTGTACATCATACAGCAGGGCATGCCTGTGACCAGGAAAATCTATGTCCCGGTGCCGGGTTACCGTTTCAATAACTTTAAAGATATCTCCTCCACCAAGGGCTATTGCTTCCTCTGCCGCTGTATAGCGCCCGTTGTTTCTCATGATTCCGCCAACCAGGCCTGTTCCAAGTAAAAGGTCGGTTTTTTCTACCAGGATTACTTCTGCTCCTGCCTTTGATGCAAAATAGGCAGAAGCACACCCGGCCCAGCCTCCTCCGACGACAACAACCTTCACATCTGAGTCCTCCTTCCTGCCGGTTGACTCAAAAGCAAATTACTGTTCTCACCATTATATGCGGCAAGATTAAGATTTCGCTACTATTTACTAAAAACAGAAATCCTCTCAACTTGAGAGGATACAGTTTGTAACCAGTTTTTAAAGGAAAACAACCATATTACGTCGTACTTTATATACAATGTTAGAATTAAAAAATGCAATATGTTATCGAAAAGGGGTGATTACTTGGCTAAATTGAAAAAAACTGTTGAAGAACTTGAAAGAACTGCTGTTTTATGGTGGCCCGACTATCTTTCGGACATGGAATCTTCAACAAGTGTTATCCCATTATTAATTAAAACTCAGGATAAATTTATTTCCATTTTGAATTTATCAACTGAAAAACCTGATAAGATTTTCGAGTTAATTGCCACTTCTAATTTTCCTGCCAATTTATTTTTAAAACACCTTGTAGTCCTCGCTGATTTTGGCGGTGAAAAAATACAAAGGCTTAACCAGCAGTTCCATAATGTATTCCCAGCACCAAAATCATCATCACGCAGGTACTTTGATTTCATTTGGAATGAAACTACTTACAGGTATACTTTTTCCTCGCTACCTTATAAAGGGTTACTCAACAACAAGAAATTACATATAGACGGTTCAACGCTAAGTAATAAACACGATTTAGATGATTTGAAATCTGATATGATTATGTTACTGTTGTTTGGGGCAAACGCCATCGACCCTGATGTTTCTAATGTTCTGAGTAAATGTGAAATTGGAAACCTAATTGGGAAAACTGATGAGCTAAATAATTTCATAAAACAAAGGTATATTTTTGTCAGCCGAATTACAGGTGGTGCAGAGGCTAATACTCTTGGACAAATAGCACAAACATATATCGTCGATTATCTGAAAAAAAACTTGGGCAAAGGTTACGAAGTCACTAGCAATGGACATATTGAAAAAATTACACATAATGAGTTTAGAACACTAACTTCATTCGATATAGTTGTTCTGAAGAACAAAAGAGCAGTAGCAATCGAAGTTAGTTTTCAAGTTACCACAAATAGTACAATTGAAAGGAAGGCAGGACAAGCTAAAGCACGACATGATATGCTTAGAGAATCGGGTAACTATATAGCTTATGTTATAGACGGTGCTGGTAATATGCAACGCAGAAGTGCCATTTCAACGATTTGTGAAAACAGCGATTGTACTGTGGCATACAGCGACAATGAACTGAACATCTTAGTCGGTTTCATAAAGGAGAAATTGGGATGATTAGCTTTATCGACTTATTTGCTGGGATAGGTGGTATTCGTTTAGGATTTGAAAACGCTTGTAACACATTCGGGATTGAAACCAAATGCGTTTTATCAAGTGAAATAGATACTAAGGCATGTGAAACATATGAGTTGAACTTTGGTGAGTATCCTTCAGGAGATATTTACCAGATAAATGAGATTCCTCGTTTCGATTTCCTTTTAGCTGGTTTCCCATGCCAACCATTTTCTTACGCTGGAAAACAGCAAGGTTTTGGTGATACGAGAGGTACTTTATTTTTTGAAATAGAAAGAATTTTAAGTACTCACAAACCAACCGCATTTTTATTGGAAAACGTTCGTGGTTTGGTTACACATGATAAGGGAAGAACATTCAAGACTATACTTACAAACTTGGAGAATCTAGGCTACGGTGTAGACTACTTATTACTTAATAGCTGTAATTTTAAAATTCCTCAGAATCGGGTGAGATTGTACATTGTTGGTATCTTAGGTAAAAAACCACGATTGACATTGCAATCTGATTTAGGTTCGGCTGATTCACATATATTTAAGAGTAGCAATACACAATTAGACTTGTTTAAAGAACATGAGTTTCAGTTAGTTAGAGATATATTGGAAACAACACCAGGTGAACAATATATGTGTTCCGATGATTTTGTAAGAAAATTATCCAAAGTTGTAGGGACTAATTACGAATCACTTCACGGTTATCGTTTAATAGACTATAGAGGTGGCAGTTCAATTCACTCTTGGGAACTTGGTATTAAAGGAGATTGTACTTCAGAAGAAATTGAGTTTATGAATAGTTTAATTGCTAACCGTAGAAAGAAAAAATTCGGTACTCACCAAGATGGAAAGAAACTAACTCTTGAACAAATCAAAACCTTTTTCGATAAGCCTCATTTGTTAGATACCATTCAATCACTTGTCGATAAAGGATACCTGCAAAAAGACGATGATAAGTATAATCCTGTCTGTGGTAATATGTCATTCGAAGTCTTTAAATTCTTAGACCCTGATAGTATTTCAATTACTTTAACCTCTAGCGATGCTAACAGACTTGGTATAGTACAGAATAATTTAGTTAGGCGAATTACTCCAAGGGAGTGTGCAAGGTTACAAGGCTTCCCTGACAGATATATTTGCCATCCAAACGATACTTATGCTTACAAGCAATTTGGAAATTCTGTAACAGTTCCTGTAGTAGAGGCTGTTTTAAAAGATTTATTAGACAATAATCAAGAGTCTTTAGGTTTTACACAATTAGACGAAGCTTGTGGATAATTTTATGACTCATGGTTAAGACCTGCTAATGCAGGTCTTTGTTTTTTTAAAACACCAGTTAAAAGTTTCCAATATCCATTAATTTTTTCGATATTTTTATATTAAGATAATCATTTCCACCGTAATTATCTTTCTTAGTTTATTAACATTCGTCATGGTGTTCATGGTGTCGATGCTCTCTGCGGAACATACTCTGCAGCTGTGACACCATCTGTGGGGCAACATCAATTATCCGGTCAACCACGGCATTACCATCAACAGGCATCAACCGTATCTGTCCCTGTCCCACTACCAGAAAACCAACCGGCTGAACAGACACACCTGCTCCGCTGCCTCCGCCGAACGGCATTGCTGTACCGCTGCCCTGTTGACCACCGCCACCGCCACCGCCGTTCTCCTGCTGCCCTGCGGCCCCTTCAAACTCACCGCCGCCCGCAGCAAATCCACAGGCTACTCTGGACACTGGTATGATTACACTGCCGTCAGGAGTTTCCACCGGATCGCCTACAATTGTATTCACATCAACCATTTCCTTAATACTTTCCATTGCTGTTTTCATTAGCCCTTCTATCGGATGATCGCTCATCAATATCTTCCTCCCTGTGGCATTATGAAATAAATCTGTATTTTACAAATTTTAGTCCTGCAATAATAATATTGCCTATTCGCAAATCAAATATGCAATGAAATTCTAGTCTCAGACAGGTGTGCTGATAACATGGGATTATGGATATTATGGGAGGACTGTCAACTGTCCCGACATTCCTGCTGACAACACCGTATATCAAACCCTTGGCAGCCCAGAGAAAGCCTGTGGCAATCCCGGTATTTGCCGGGTCTCCCAGGCCTATTTCAGTCTTCCAGCTCAAATGACGGAATCTGATTGACTTGAGGAGGCCTTTTAAGGCTTTCCGATAACGTTTCAGATACTTAAGTCCCAGTCTGATATAACTTGGCAGACGATGCAGCAGCTCTGACAATGGGAATTTCAGAACCTTTGCCTTTTGTCCGACAGGAGGTGAGACACCTTCTGCATCTGTTTTCACCTTTACCAGTGGTTTAAAACGGTTAATATCAATTTCTGCTATCGGTATTTCTGCTTTATATCGAATAAGCCCCCTGAACAGTGATACTTCTGCCCTTAAATGGTCATTAGTCCCCTGGCGCACAAAATAAATTTCAAACCGCACTTGAATAAAAAGTGCAGCTGCCATTATAATCAGCATAACCCCCGCGAAAATGATAAAACCGGACATAGATAATCACCCTGTTGGAAATATTTCTCTCTACAGGTTATATTTTATCTGATTTGCCCGGCTGCTATACTTACATTCTATATCTATACCTATAATCTGTTATGAAGGTTCTTTCTGTATACCGAAGGCGACAGGCCCACTCTTTTTTTAAACAGTGCCGTAAAATGACTGAGGTTGTTAAAACCGCAAAGGTAACACACCTCTGTGACCGACTTGTTTTCCCTGATTAATAACTCTCTGGCTCTGCCAACTTTAATATCAAGGAAATAGTCATAAGGAGTTTTCCCGGTATAAGCCTTAAAAACGCGGATAAAGTGAAAAGGACTTAAATTGGCCACCTTAGATACCTGTTTCAGGGAAAAGTTTCCGGTAACATGCTTCTGCAGGTATTTTATGGCCCTGGTAATGTTTTCTTTCTCTAAGCGTTTTTTGGGATTAGTCTTAGCAGGTCTTTTTTTAACCTCAACTTCCCCCCTGGTGCCGTTAATGTTGCGGAGCAAACTGACTACAATCTGGTAATTGAGGCTTCTTAAAACATATTCACTTCCTGACCGGGGGTTTTCGTATTCTTCAAGAAACAGGTTTATCTGGTTTATGATGCTGCCATCCAGATTTACCGAGGCTGCTATAGGCTGAACCAAGTATTCCGGATAGACTGAAGAGCAGACATCTTTCAAAAAAACATCTTCTACCATGATCACTATCAAATTTGGCCTGCAGTTTTTCAATTTATCCTGATGACAGCTGGACACTTTTGTTATTCCGTCACACATTACATCCCTGACATCATTTGGGGACATATCTGATGGAAAACTAATCATCTCGGCCATTATCTCATGGTCAGCATCAGGCTGTATTCCTAAGCTCTCGCGGTTACCACTCTTTTTAAATGGCATCACTAAAACAATTCGTTCACTGTAACACACCTGTATGCCTTCCAAAAGTTCTGCAGGTATTTGATTCATTACCCTTTTAACCCGGTTATACATGTGACCATCCTCACATTGCTGCACTTGATAAAGTCCCAAGCCGACAGATCTATCTAAAACGCCATGTTTGCCAAAAAGGGAGAGGCAGAATTAACTGTCTCTCCCCTAATTCGGCCTGAAATTGTCTAGTTTCGCTGACCCAAAATATAATTTTTCCACCATCCCTGATTCTCGTCTTCAGGGTCTACTTCAAATCCGGGATAGTTGTACTTCCAGTCACCTACAAAGGTTTTCCCGTCTTCCGACATAGTAAACACTATATCTCCCTGATTGCCGACATCGATAAACCATTTGCCGGTGAGCACATTTCCGGACACAGTACCGGTAATTCTACCATATTCGTCGTTATCCTGGACAGTGGCTACATTATTTCCCGACTGATTAAAAATAAACATTCCGCTATCGCCGGCGTCCCATGTCCCTGTCCAACTCATTTGGTCAATTGCCCCACTGGTAAAGGTGATAGTTACTGTTTGTGTGGCGGCATCCCAGCCCACCTGAGCGCCCAGTTCCTCGGTTATAAACCGGACCGGCATCATAGTCCTGCTGTTGATGATTGTCGGGGGAACGTCCAGTGTCTTCACAACCCAGTCAGCAGTGGCTGAAGTCATGTCCTTGACACTGGCCTGATTATAGTCGATAGTCATCAGAATAGTCTTTGTGGCTGTGGTAATGGTTACCTGACGAGTATCGCCATTCCACGCTATAGTGGCCCCCATATTTTCCACCAGAGCCCTGATAGGCAGCAGGGTCCGGCCATTTACAATCACGGGCTTGGTACCCCTTGCCGGATCAATTTCCTGTGTCAAGCCATTAACACTCATGTTGGGATCACCTATCCTGAGTACAACTGTCTTGGTCTCAGCATAGGCCGCAGCGCCAAAGACCAGGCACAGCACTGCTGTCAGCATCAGAATCAAAGCAACCTTTTTTTTCACTAAAATTCCCTCCGTTCGTAATTTTGGTAGGTATATCCGCTTGCCTTAAATTATTTTAACATTTTTCGCCACAGGATTCTTTCGCAATATTGCTATGTACTTTTGTATTATTGCTGTAATTAAAAAAACGCCAGGGTCTTAGCCCCGGCGCTTTTTCATGCCGCTTTAATCAGTCCTTGCCAAAAAACGATCCAATCAGGTTCCCCGCATTTATAGTTGAGCCACCTTCGTTACGGGCCCCTCCTGCTGCTGCCTTAATCCGGTCAGCCATCCTGGAAAAGGGTAGGGTCTGCAGGTAAACCAGTCCCGGTCCCGTAACCCGTGCCAGGAAGACACCTTCGCCGCCAAACAGGGCGTTCTTAAATCCACCGACAAACTGAATGTCATAATCTACCGATGGCGAGAAGCCGACCAGACACCCGGTATCCACTCTAAGAGATTCTCCTGCAGCCAGGTTTCGTTCCACAATTGTGCCCCCAGAATGAATAAATGCCAATCCGTTCCCTGTCAGCTTTTGCAGGATAAAGCCCTCACCGCCGAACAGTCCGGCTCCAAGCTTCTTAGTAAAGGCCACCTCAATGTCAATTCCATTGGCGGCACACAGGAAGCTGTCCTTCTGACAAAGGAAAGTCCCTCCCAGCTTATCCAGGTCAAGAGGAATAATCTTTCCGGGATACGGGGCTGCAAAACCGACATTTGCCTTTTTGGAGCCACTGTTCATAAATGTGGTGATGAAAAAGCTTTCACCTGTTACCATTCTCTTGAAACCGCTGAACAGCCCGCCTCCGGTACCTGTCTGCATGGCAATCCCGTCTTCCATATACATCATCATCCCGGCTTCGGCACGCACCCCCTCCTGAGGGTCAAGTTCAATTTCCACCATCTGCATGTCATCACCATAAATCTTGTAATCGATTACATCAGCCATTCATCTGCCTCCCATCATATTTTTATGTAAAGAGTAATCATTTTAACTTTACCACCATAGGTAATACTATGCTATCCAATCATTGCGGTTTACTATAAAAATATTGCTCATTTTGCCGAGCCTTAATAATTCAGGCTGCACTTCTGGTGTGCCTTGAGGATGCATTTATCCATTACCACTTCAAGTCCGGAATTTCGCGCAGCTTCAGCCGCTCCTTCATTAAAAACACCTTCCTGCATCCAGATGACTCTGACATCACCCCTGTTTACCGCTTGTCTGACAAAGGGCATTACAGCTTCGGATTTGCGAAAAATGTCGACCACATCAACAACAATATCTGCCGGGATGGAATCTATATCAGGATAGGCCTTCTCTCCGAGGACACTGTCAACTGTGGGATTAACCGGAATAATCCGGTATCCGCAATCCTGCAGATACTTGGCTACACAGTAGCTGGACCTGTCGGGCTTATTGGAAAGTCCGACAACAGCAATGGTCTCAATGGACTCAAAATCCATCCTCTTCACCTTCCTCACCTGTTATTATTTCTTCACCGGAATTGTCTGCTTCACCGCCGCCATGACGCCTGGTAAACTCGTCGGGGTCAGGCAATCCGGAAAGATCCTGTAAACCAAAATACCTGAGGAAACTCGGTGTTGTCCCAAACAACATCGGCCTCCCGGGGCCTTCCTTCCGGCCTACTTCTCTTACCAGATTCTTTTCTGCCAGTGTTCCAATGGCGCTATCGACCTTCACACCCCTGATAGCCTCAATTTCCGCCCTGGTTATGGGCTGCTTATAGGCAACTATGGCCAAGGTCTCCAGGGCTGCTTTTGAAAGTCCGTGTGTCCCCTGAGGCTTATAAAGTTTTTCAATATAACCTGCCATTTCCGGTCTGGTACACATCTGATACCCATTGGCAACGAGGTTTATGTTAATGCCCCGGCTGTCATTGGTATATTGGGACATGAGTTCATCTGCCAGGACTTTGATTTCATTCTCGGGCATCTCCAGTACCTGAGCCATATCCTTTAGAGTCAGCGGCTCTTTTGATACAAACAGCAGGCATTCAATTATGGCTTTCGTTTCCCGGGGGAACATCAGGCCCATAGTTTGATTCACTCCTTTAGGCTGCAGCGATATCCTCTAGGCTTCGGCAGTATCATTCTCTCTGCTGTAAATCATTATCTCCCCAAAGGCCCTGGACTGATATGCCCTTATCCGGCCAAGCTTAATCAACTCCAGAAGGGCCAGAAACGTTACAATCACCTCTACTCTGGTAACCCTGGGGTGGAACAGGTCCTTAAAAGCAATTCCCCGGTTGTGAAAAAACAGCCTGCGCATAATTTCCTTCATTTTGTCCCTTGTAGTTACTTCATCCCTTGGAATCTCGCCGGTCAGTTCCCGGTCAACTGTCCGCTCCAGCACTTCTTGCAGCGCTTCCAGGAGGGTGGACATGTTTATCCCTTCAAGAGGGTTTTCCTCCCGAAAGAGGTGATAAAACATTTCCTCTTCATTTGGCCGGGTATAAACCCTGTTCATTAAAGTCTCTTTTTCCTGAAAGAAGTCAGCCATTACCTTGAATTTTTTGTATTCCAGAAGCTTTTCCACCAGTTCATCCCTGGGGTCATATTCTTCCAGAGCCTCTTCATCCTCAACCGGCGGTTTGGGCAGCAGCATTCTGGCCTTGATTGCCAGGAGGCTTGCCGCCATTACCAGGAACTCGCTGGCAACTTCGAGATCCAGCATCTGTATAGCAGTAATGTATTCCAGGTATTGTGCGGTAATTTTCGCGATGGGGATATCATAGATGTCAACTTCGTTTTTTTCCAACAGGTGAAACAGGAGGTCAAACGGGCCCTCAAACACTTCCAGCTTGATCTGGTAGGCCAAAAGACTTCCCTCCTCCGAATAATTTCAACTAGTACCTGAGGTTCATGGCTTCCCTGACTTTTTTGATGGTATCCCGGGCTGTTACCCGAGCCCTCTGGCTGCCCTTTATAAGTATCAGGTTTACCAGGTCCAATTTGGCATCCAGGATATCCCGGACATCACTTTCGCTAAAAAGACCTGCCATATAGTCATCAATAATTGACTGGCCAATCTCACTGAGATAATTTTTTTCCTTTCGTGTTCCGCTGAACTCCTTAAACCGACCGACAACCGTTTCCGGCTTCCTTTCCTTATCAGCAGCATCAGCCTGCCCGATACCCTGGCCGGCCAGATGCTCTTTTAAATTCATTATATACTGCCTAAGGTCATTATAGGTACTGTTTTCATATTTGGCCCGGCGTTCCCGGAGGGGGGCCAGCATCTTTTCCACGATTTCCAAAAGATCCTTTTTACAGGACACACAACCGCGTTCCGCACCCCGGCATGCTTTCTGCACATATTCCAACATGTCATTATTGTAGATTTCCTGGTATTTGTGTACAATACACACCTCCGGATGGCCCGGATCTTCTTTGCGTATCCGCTGCGGGTCAGTAACCATGGCATTGACCCGTTTCTTCACCTCATCTGTGGTCGCAGAAATGGCAATATTATTTCCATAGCTTTTGCTCATTTTCCTGCCGTCAACCCCGGGAACCATGGGAAACCTGCCAAGGAGCGCTTTAGGTTCGGGGAACAAGTCTGTCTTGTACAGGAAATTAAACCTGCGGGCAATCTCCCTGGTTAATTCAATATGAGGCAGCTGGTCTTCTCCCACAGGCACTGTATCAGCCAGATAAACCAGGATATCTGCCGCCTGGAGCAGCGGGTATCCCAGAAAACCATATGTGGTAATATCCTTGCCCTGTTTTTCAAATTGTGCCAGCTGGTCCTTGTAGGTCGGACACCTTTCCAGCCATGCCAGAGGGGCATTCATCGAAAAACACAGGTGCAGTTCCGCATGTTCCCTTACCGATGACTGCACAAAAACAGCGTTTTTCACCGGGTCAATACCCACACTCAGCCAATCCAACACCATCTGTCTGGTATCATTAGGCAGTTCTGTGGTATCGTCAAACTTAGTGGTCAGGGAATGCAAATCAGCAATCATGAAATAACATTTATATTCATCCTGAAGCCTGACCCAGTTCTCCAGAACACTCAGGTGTCCTATATGCAGCCTTCCCGTCGGTCTCATCCCGCTCAATATCGTGCCTTTACTCATCTTATCTCCTCCTGTGACAACCTTTTTTAAAACCCTGAGATACTATTTTTAAAACCCTGCCAGTTTAAACAGCAAATCATAAACAAATCCTACTATTGGCATCAGGAAAGCATCTATCACTCCAAAAACCATCATTAGAATCAGGATTACGAAACCGTATTTTTCCAGGTTGTATATTATATGACTATATTTGTGTGGCAGAATCCCGGCCAAAATTTTTGACCCGTCCAACGGCGGAACCGGAATAATATTGAAAACCGCCAGGATAATATTAATGTACACGATAAGATGAAGAATCCTCTGGATAACTTCACCCTGAGGCATCATTATCCTCCATAAAAGTACCGTTACCACAGCTATCAGCAAATTTGTAGCCGGTCCGGCAAGGGACACCCAGAGCATGCCCCGCTGCCTGTCACCTTTGAAATGAAACGGGTTTACCGGCACCGGTTTAGCCCATCCAAAATGAAAAAACAGCAGAAATATGGTCCCCAGAGGGTCCAGGTGCTTTAATGGGTTTATGGTAAGCCTGCCCAGGTTCCTGGCAGTGGGGTCTCCAAGTCTGGAGGCCACATAGGCATGGGCAAACTCATGCAGGGTAAGCCCCAGCAGCAGGGCCGGCAGGATATATATCATGGTCTGGATGTCAAAAAACAAAATAATTAACTCCTTTCAGAAACCGCATCACTGGATTTTGCATCACTGGATTTTGCATTACTGGATCTTGCTGACCCCCAGCCCGTCGAGAAATTCAGCAACAAATCTAATTTCGTCCTCCCTGGTGGCAACTGCGCCGTCAAGCCGGGCATCCCTAACGGCATCAAGGGCATCTTTAAAATAAGGCGCCGGCTGATATCCCAGCCTCTTTATATCTTCTCCGCTTATTAACAATTTATTGTGTCCGGCACGGGCCAGATAATTTTTCAGCCGTTCCGTGACAACCTCCTCCCCGGCAACTGCCAGGATAAAGGCAAATCCCTCGCCCGATAGTTCCCGTACTGCTGAGGCGATTTCACTCATCTTCATCGGTTTCCTGCCGGAAAGCCGTTTCACAACCTCAGGGCAGAGGCACAGCAGTTCACTCATTTTCCGCTGTTCTTCCCTGCTCATCCTGAGTTTTTCATCAATCAGGGAAATCCGGCATCCGGTTTCCCTTACCAGTACCCCCAGGTACAGGACCCATGTATTCAACTTCAGGCCGCCACCTGTAGAGCTGACAAATTCCATGGCAAAGGGCAGCTTTTTCAGGATACTCAGAGACTCCTGGTCAGTGTTGGCAGCGGGAAGAATAAAAGGCCATATATTCAGTTCACTCATCCTGAGAATAGCGCCCGTCGGTGAAGCTTCACCAAGAATATGTTTCAGTTCTTCCCTGACCCTGTCTGCCGACAGCTTTGCCAGCATTTTGGCCTTAATAGCCCTTTTTATCAAGGAAAGGGTCTGGGTTTCAATCCTGAACCCATATCTCTGCTCAAAACGGACTGCCCTCAGTATTCTGGTAGGATCCTCTACAAAACTAAGATTATACAGAACCCTGATAATTCCTTCTTCAAGGTCACGCCTGCCGCCAAAATAATCCACCAGTTTGCCGAAATTCCTGGCGCTGAGAGTTAAAGCCATGGCGTTAATGGTAAAGTCACGCCGGTAGAGGTCCTGTTTCAATGATGATACCTCTACTTTTGGCAGCGCCGCCGGGTATTCGTAATATTCAGTCCGCGCGGTGGCCACATCGACCCGGAAATTATTATGAAGGATCACCATAGCTGTACCGAACTTGTTATGGACCCTGACTCTCCCACAGAGGAACTCTGCCAGAGAACGGGCAAAACCAGGTCCGTCCCCTTCAACCACCAAATCAATATCCAGGTTTTCCACTCCCAGGATAAGGTCTCTGACGAACCCGCCGACCGCAAACACACGGTACCCGCTGCGGTCTGCCAGGTAGCTGATCTGTCCCAGCAGGTCCCTGATGGGGCCAGAAAGATTGGCTGCCATAAGAAGCTTCAGGTTATCGGAACCGTTGCCGGTTGACACCTGGGTGATATTATATATCCGCTCATACTTTTCGGGGTAGTGTTCACCGTGAAGGGACCTTAAGACATCTGTCCGGGATACTATTCCTTCAATACGGCCATTGTTGACTACAGGAAGCCTTCCTATGTTATGGTCAATCATCAGGTGCTGGATTTCAGGAAGGGTGGTTTTTCCGGAAATTGTGATTACCCTCCGTGACATAAAGCCTTTTACCGGAGCATGGCCAAGTCCGTGGTGTTTGGCCTTATCAATATCACGCCGGGAAATAATCCCGGCCATTTTCTGCCCGTCAACCACAGGAAGTCCTGTATGACCGTACCGCAGCAATATCTTGCCTGCTTCTTCAATAGTTGTGTCAAGTGTAACAGTTTTCACAGGAGCAGACATAATATTCTCTGCTGCTACTTCCGGTCTCACATGCTCCTGCAGCAGGGTTTTTATTTTATTGATAATAGTCTCAACATTTCCGTCCCTGACAGTTGCCGATGCCGCCATGGCATGCCCGCCGCCGTTAAAACCGGCCAGTATTCTGGACACATCTACCACCCGGTCGTGACTCCGGCCCACAATATGGACCCGGTCATCCATAAGGACGGCTGCTATAGCCACATCCGCATTTGAGACATCAACCATCTTGTGCACCAATAAGGCCAGTCCCCCGACATATTCCCCAATTTCTCCACTGGTGATAAGGATTTTCACCCCGTTTATATCATATGACTCTGAAGCTACAATGAGTTTGTTTAAAAGGTTTTTTTGCTGCTCAGACAGTGGTCTGTCAATAAACTCGGAAACCACCGGCAGCTTGGCCCCATGTGACAGCAAATAAGCAACAGCCTCCGCGTCCCTGGAGGTGGTACTGGTAAAGGTCAGGCAGTCCGTATCCTCATAAATTCCCAGAGCAAAAACCGTGGCCTCAAAAGAGTTTATTTCAAGGCCCTGTTTTTTCATTATTTCAACCAATAAAGTAGTGGCTGCACCAACTTCCTCAATTACTTCCAGGGAACCTTTCAGGTCATCAGCCGAAGCCGGGTGGTGGTCATATATGTATACTTCGATTTCAGGATTCTTGAGAACCTCACGCACTTCTCCAATCCGGGAAATGCCTTTGGTATCTACCAGAATAAGCCTGGTCACTTCTTTAAGAGCAATATCCCGGGCCAGCCGGAAATTAAAAGTATCCTTATGCAGGGACATGAATTCTCTCACATTACGGTGTAGTTTCCCACTGTAAACCAGTTCGGCATCAGGAAACAGTTTTTTGGCTGCTATCATTGAAGCCAGTCCATCAAAATCCGTATTATTGTGGCTGACTATTATCTCCATACTTGTCCTCCTTGTGCCGTTACCGGAACTTTATATCATACCACAGCAAACCTGCAAACGAAAGTCGGAATTCAGAAATCAGAATTCAGAATGCTCTTCTGCAATAGCGGCTACAATGAAAATTATAGATAAGTTTCAGGATAAAATCAATGTTATTCTGACTCCTGTCGCCTGAATTCTGACTCCTTATCCTTACATAGCCGGAGCACCCCAACAGCAGCGGGGTGGGTACAAGCCCCACCCCGCAATTTTAACCTGATATTTTTAATTCTGCCTTTGTTTTGGGCAGTCCTTTTTTCATTCTTTCCGGCAGGACATCATTTCTCACGATATCATCAAAGGTTTCCCTTTTCACTACAAGGTCGGCCCGGCCGTCCCTGACAAAAACCACCGCAGGCTTGCCCAGCCTGTTGTAGTTGCTGGACATGGAATAGTTATATGCCCCGGTGCTGGAAACCGCCAGAATATCGCCCGGTTGGACTTCAGGCACATGCAGGTCCCAAATCAGCATATCACCTGACTCACAGCATTTTCCGGCTATCGATACCTCTTCCATCTTCCGGCTGTCAGCCTTATTGGCCAGTATCGCCTCATAACGCGCCTGGTAGAGCGCCGGTCTGGGATTATCTGTCATTCCCCCGTCAACAGCAACATATTTCCTGACACCGGGAATATCCTTGACAGTCCCCACAGTGTAAAGGGTAACTCCTGCAGTTCCCACAATGGATCGGCCCGGTTCAATAATGACCTTGGGCATCGGATACTGGTTTTCCTCACACTGCTGTCTGATTGTCTCCATCACCATGGCAGCATAAGTCTTAATACTTGCCGGTTTATCTCCTGAAGCATAATATATCCCGAAACCGCCTCCCAGGTTAAGCTCAGCAAACCTGTGCCCTGTTTCCCGGTAAACTTTTATCAGGAATTCCATCATAACTTCAGCCGTATGCTGGTATGATTCCAGTTCAAATATCTGAGAACCTATATGGCAGTGCAGCCCAATCAGGTTGATGTGATTACACTCCAGGGCCTTTTTAATCCCTTCAAGGGCCTGACCATTGCTGACAACAAGGCCAAATTTGGAGTCAATCTGTCCCGTCTGAATGTATTCATGTGTATGTGCCTCTATCCCCGGGGTCACCCTGATAAGCACATCGGTCCTGGTATGCATCCTGTCTGATAACTCGTTGATTTTATCCAGTTCCTGCATATTGTCGGCAACAATTCTTCCAATACCTGCCTCCAGAGCCATGCGCAGTTCTTCAGTTGACTTGTTGTTGCCGTGAAAATAAATTAATTCCGGAGGGAAACCGGCTTTAAGAGCAGTATACAATTCCCCTCCTGACACCACATCAAGCCCTAATCCCTCAGATTCAATGAGCCTGCACATTGCCAGGGTAAGAAAAGCCTTACTGGCATAAATGACCAGAGAGTCCGGATACGTTCCGGTAAAGGCCTCATAATACTGCCTGCAGTTGTCCCGCAAATGGTTTTCATCCATGACATACAAAGGTGTGCCAAATTCCCTGGCAAGTTCAACAGTATCACATCCGCCAACCTCCAGGTGTCCCTTATCATTAATCCGCATAGTCCCGTGCAATTTCACTGTCCAGATTACCTCCCCAACATTTGGCTTCAGTTCGATAAACAATTTCCCGACAACAAAAGAAAATTTTCATTAAATTTTAACACATATTGTACCCACAGTCAATTGAACCAGGGCAAAAGAAAAGGAGCGCCTATTTGAGACGCTCACTGTTACTGCTGTTCTTTCTTGATGTCAGTTCAAGGATTACCGCAAAATCCCGGGTGTCCCCTGTACTGATGTTTAGCGCGTTCATTGGCGGAGTGCGGTCTACAGCACTTTTGCTCTCGCGGTCCTTAGTTAAAACCAGAGGTTTAAAATAAGCCGAATTAACCAGAGATGAAATGTGCACCTAAACTCCTCCTTGCCACGTTATCCCGTATCCCTTTTTAAGTATTTATCGGAACAATACTACCAAAACTTTAGCTTTTTTACTCTAAATTATATTTTTTTTTGAAATATTCAGAAACTCTTCTGAGCACATCAAAGGCTTTGGTAACCGTTGCCGTTCCGTCCAGATTGACCAGACAGCACCTTGCCGGCGCTAACCAGGCCTGCCGAACGACAGTTTCTATGGAGATGCCGCGGCTGTCCAGATAGTTCCACAACCCCTCTAAATGGCTTATCAGGGTATCTGCAGATTCCTGAACATACTCCTCAGTCAGGGTGGGCACTATGCCCCAGGAGATGATTCCTCCCTTTTCGAGAAATGCCTTAATCTGATCGACATACCTGACGAAAATATTACCATTACTGAAGATATCAACTGAGAGTATATCGAGGTCAAGTGTCTCCAGAAGGAAAGACCAGTCAGGGTTGCCACAGAGGTGAATCCCCTTAGGCCCCTCAATCAGACTGAGGAAATCCCGGTAATCCTTCCCTGCTTTTTCGGCGGGATATCCCGTGAAAGAGCCGAATATAAAACTCAACCCGGGTTCATCTATCCATACAAAACTATTTGGATTAACCTCTGATATCTCCCGATACTGGACATTGATTTTCCGTGACATAAACTCATACAGAAAGAACCTTATTTCATCATTATAGATGATTGGTTTCCTGTTTTCATCAGTAATCTTAAGGCCAAAGCTTATGGGTCCGATGGACTGTCCCCTGATCAGGGGGTATTTTTTTATCCCGGGATTTTCCAGAAAGTTTCGGTAAACAGCCGAATACCTTCCCTGAATCCGAAAATAGTCGTCATTGTCAAAGTTCTCCACATAGCTGTCAAGTTCCCGGTAAAACTCAGCCGTGTCAAAAAGGATGCGCTGTTCACCCTCATCTATCCTGATGCCTGGGAAGTTATCAGTTATCTGTACATACATGTCTTCATAAAAACCGGCATGCGGCAGCTGCGGCCAAAATGGGATATCAACACCGAGAGCCAGTTTCATGGCCTCCTCCACCTGATCATGGGGCAGAATCCCCATAGCGGTTGTCATACAATTACCCGGCAGCTTATATATTTTTTCCATTTTCAAGTATCCTCCTTCCCTTTTTATGGTAATTTTGTTATTATATAATTGTCTGTTCTTTGAATATATTTTAACGTTAATTAAGTGCAATTTCTGTGATATGTGTCATAAACTGGTATGATATTGAGATACTAATACGGTCAGCTATCAGAAATATAGTCGGTAATCAGTGCAAAGTGAGGCATAACTATGAAGTCATATAATCAAAATATCCTGAAATCATCAGGAAAAGTATATCAGGGGTCATCTGCGCCACGCTGGAGCGCCAGAGAGTTAGCGCTGCTTGGTTTGATACTCCTGCTAGCCCTTGGCCTGAGGTTCTATTTTTTATTAGGAATAGAGCAGCCCGGACCATTCAGCGACGGGCAAAACTATAACCTCATGGTAAGGCAGCTCCTTGACAAAAAAATCTACGGTTATCATTCAGAATCTCCCAATACGTATGTTACCCCTGGATTCCCCATGTTTCTGGCCCTGGTTTACATAGTTCACGGCTATTCCCCGGACAGTCCGGTTACCGCAGTCCGCATCTACCAGGCCTTAATGATGACAGCCGCAGCAGGCCTTGTTCACCTGCTAGCCCGCCGCATATGCAGCAAGCCCGGCGCAATGACTGCTGCTCTGGTGGCAGCAGTATACCCGCCGCTAATCTGGAGTACCAGCGCTTTTTTGACTGAATCACTTTTTACTTTTTTATTCTTGGCATATATATATACAATAATCCTGGCCCTGGATCAGGACTCTATGGCTGCCACCGGAATCAGCGGTATCTTTTTCGGCGCCGCGGTGCTGACAAAGCCCCAGTTGGCGCCGTTTTTCTTCGTTCCCTTTGTTCTGGCCCGGTTTCAGCAAAAGACAAGGAACACCTTAAAAATGTTCCTTGTCTTCAGTGTGTTCTTTATTCTGTTAATGACACCATGGTGGATAAGAAATTACCTTACTTTTCATCAGTTGATTCTTACCGCGACCCAGACCGGCAACCCGCTCCTGGCGGGTACAGACCCCTATTACCGGCTGGGTGTTGAAAAACTCTTTGCAGGTGTCAATCCCGAAGACCAGACCACACATGCCCTGAACCGGATTGTCAGCGGTTTTAAAAATGAAACCTTATTATACCTGAAATGGTTTACAATCGAGAAATTCAGTATCATGTTCCGGGAACCCTGGCTGCGATTTACAGGTAATTTTTTGCTTGGTCTGAAAATAATCCACCTGCCTGTAGTGATCCTCGGCTGGGTGGGACTTTTGGCAGGGTTACGGAAACCTCCGCTAAAGGTTCTTGCCGCTGCCGTCATCATGCTTACTCTGATTCAGCTTGTCTTTCTGCCGCTGCCCAGATATGTATTTCCATTAATGCCTTTATTGATAATAAGCTCAGTACACCTCATTGAACAAATTTGGGAGACAGTGCGTTTTATCCAGGTCAATTATTGACCAACAAATTATTCAACTCATTCCACTTTTCGCTGAAACCCGCACTTCCAACCGTCCGAGGCCTTGGCAGTTCATTTGTGATAACTTTTTTAATCGTACCGGGACGGCTGCTCATTACTGCAATCCTGCTGCCCAGGATCACTGCCTCCTCAACATTGTGTGTAATAAAAACAATTGTCGGGTGAAATTTTTCCCATATTTTAATCAGTTCATTCTGGAGCGACATCCTTGTCAGGGAATCAACACTGGCAAAAGGCTCGTCCATCAAAAGGACTTTCGGATGTACTGTAAGGGCTCGCGCGATGGCAGCTCGCTGCTTCATCCCCCCGGATAGCTGATGTGGATAATAATTTTCAAATTCATTCAAGCCGACAAGAGCCAGATTTTGTTTCACGGTGTCCCTGATTTCCTTTTCCGAGGCCTTCTTATTAACTTTTAAGGGAAACGCGACATTTTCCTTTACCGTTTTCCATGGCAGCAGTTGGTCAAAATCCTGAAAGACAACTATCCGGTCAGGGCCGGGGCCCCGGACAGGAGTTTCTCCCAGTACTATTTCTCCGCTGTCCGGTTTTTCCAGCCCGGCAACACAGCGTAAAAGCGTTGTTTTACCACAGCCGGAGGGTCCCAGGATACATACAAAGTCACCTTCATCTATTTCCATACTGACTTTTTCCAAAGCAGCCAGGTTTTGAATGCCGCCGGTAAACGTTTTACTGACATCTGAAATTCTTAGTTTCCCGGGTTCCTCCCGTCCTATCAGGCTATCATTCCCCATTTTTTTACCGTTTTCCTTTCTATTAATCCAAATAAGATATCTTCAATAAGTATCCCAATAACCATAATCACAATCAGTGCTGCAAAAACACCGGAAACGTTGATAAAATACCTCTGTTGGTAAATGTACCAGCCCAGGCCGCCCTGGGTTCCAGAGGTTCCAAAAATCATCTCTGCAGCTATCAGGGCCCGCCAGGACCGCGCCCACCCAATCTTAAGTCCTGCCAGCAGGTAGGGAAATGCCGCCGGCAGCATAATTGATATGGCCAGTCTCGGGCCTGACAGTCCGATATTTTGTCCTACTTCCCTGTAAATGGCAGGTATAGCTTTGAAACCGGCCATGATGTTGAGAATCATAGGCCATAATATGGCGTGTACTATTATAAATATAATAGGTTCCTGGCCTGTGCCAAACCACAGTATTGCCAGAGGCAGCAACGCTATTCCGGGCAGGGGGTGCATAATGGTAACTGCCGTATCGACAAAACTTGCTATTGTCTGTGATGACATAGCCAGAATTGACAAAACCAGAGCCAGAACCAGACCAATAAACAATCCCAAGACGATCAGGTAAAGAGAATATCCCATTAACCCGAATAATTCGCCACTGGCAGTAACCTCTGCAAGAGCCTTGAAAATATCCACCAATGAAGGAAATAACCGTTCAGCTTTGGGAAAAATTCCGGACCTGACAGTACCTTCCCATAGCACGGACAAGCCAATGATAAATATTAACCTATTGATAAATTTCTTTTTCATTTGGTTGTCTTCCTGTACTGTGCTTCCTCCACAGGCGACTTACCGCCTGCCTTGTTGCCAATGGCGGCGCCTACATTTTCCCATGCAATTTCACTGTAATCTGTAGGCATTTTGGAGATATATCCCGACATTTTCATAAATTCGGCAAATCCCATCAAGCCATAAGGAGTAGAAGTAAAATTTGTTCCCGGCCATGTCAGGTATTCATATGTCTTTTCTTCAGACATTTTAAATTCAGGGGCCAGCATCTTAGCCGCTTCCCGTGGGTTTTGATTCACATAGTAGATAGCCTCATTGACTGCTGCCACAAAGGCTGCATAGGCAGCAGGATATTTGTCATGAAACTCTTTGGTAACAACCCCGACAAGGAAGGTATGTTCCCCGCCAAAGGCTTCCTCAGCATCGATAACCTGCTTGATATTAGCTGAAGTAAGTTCTTCAAAAATATATGGTGGTGAAGTAAAATGTGCCGTAATGCCCCTTTCACTGATAAGTGCATTCGTCCCGTCAGGGTGAGCCATAGAAACCAGGTTGTGGTCAAGCGCCTTGGGGTCTTCCAGTTCCTTTTCGGCAGCCATTGCCAGCAGGATATGCTGCACACTGCCCGGGATGGGGACAGCGATTTTGTCATGCTCTTTAAAATCTCTTAGAGACTTGATATCATCCCTATATGTCTGCAGCCCCTGTGGCGAACTGGCCAGAGCTGTGGCAATTTTCCAGTCTACTCCCTTATCCCAGGCTATCAGGTAGGGTGGAATACCCATAAAACCGGCATCAAGTTCACCTGCAATAAGTGATTCTCTGATTAGACCCCCTGTTCCCATTTGTATCCATTCCACCTGTATGCCGGGCAGATATTTTTCAATCAGCTTCTTTTCTTTCATTATCTGCAGCGGCGCATAGCCCAATCCGAACTGCAGTGACACCCTAATCTTTGCAGGAGCAATCTTTACTTCCGTTGTTTCATCGCTAGCTTTTTCGCGGGTGCACCCGGCGCCTGCTGATATAAGCAGTGCTACCAGTAATAACGTCAGGGCCTTACCTGCCACAGAATTAATTCTTTTTTTCACATATTTCCCTCCTTTTATACTTAATCATGCAAATAACATTTCCTTTAATTCAAAGCTTTACATTATGTTTAAAGCTTTAAACCTGGACTTTGTTTTCCCACGGGTAGGTCCGGGAAATGACCCGTGAAATCTAGTGAGATGTTGTATGAGATTTTCCTTGTACTGACGCCGTTATGAGCCTTGCTGCACAGCGCCGGCAGCAAGGCAGGGAGTCCCCGCCTGTCCGAAGATGGCGAAGACCGCCGGGAAGTTTTGGCCCGCCAAAACGAGAGGCGGCCATCTTATTAGAATAGCCCAATGAGCCATCGAGTTCGGGGACACTGCCTTGATGCCGCGGGATGTCAGCTCAAGCTCATAGGCGGTAGTACGGAAAATCGATACAATAGCTCACCAGATTTCACACGGGTCATTTCCGAGACCTGACTATAATGGGAAAACCAACAGTCCAAGGAAAATCAGCGCCATTCCCATATAGTGATATTTGTTGAGCTTTTCAGCAAAAAATGCCTTCCCGCCAAGGCTGACCAGAACATAATTCAATCCCGTAAAGGCAAAGACAGCTGAAAGCTCCAGCTCTTTTAAGGCCAGATAATAGAAAACCGGTGTGACGATTAGTATAACCCCTGCCAAAATTATGTATCTATTAAAAATCATTATCAAACTGGTTGGTCCTGACCACGTGAAGTTCATATCCAAAGCGCCTCTTTTCGCCAGCAATTGTCCTGCCACTGTGAATAATACCATAAAAAAGACATATAAATAACCCATTATTTTTCTGCTCCTTTTTGCATCCCCACGGAAATTGCAGAAACTCCTAGTATAATAAGTACGCATCCAGTTAACTTACAAAAAGTTAACTGCTCCTGAAAAATAAAATATGAGGCCAACAAGATAAATACAAATGACAGACTCAAAACAGGATAGGCAAAGGATAAGGGTAGACGCCGCAAAACAGCTATCCAGATTATTGACCTGGACAACAGAGCGATATACCCGCTGATTACAAAAATATTAAGAAAATCACCATAAGCGGAACCTATTTTAAACATTATCTGACCGAAGACCATCAGCACAAGTGGAATCAGGACAAGCCAGCAATTTGACCTTATTGGCATATTGCTGCTGCCATGCGGCTTCATCTGCATATTGTCACTCCTATATGGCTTCGTCTGCATATTGTTACTCCCATATTCCATGCATAAGGATATCGGTATTGTTTTCATCAAGTATTGCCATCTGTGAATCAAACCTGTCCAGCATGTTGTTATATTCCAATTGCGAGTCGGTGTAAAAAGCAAAACAGCCAACCCTTGAGGTCGCATTTTTTACGGTGCCGATAACGTCTCCTGAATTCACAAACAGCCTGCCACATCCGGCAAATTCCTCCGGGACTATTATCCTGGTTATCACTCCGGGCCTGGCCAGCATGAAGAATATTGAGCCCATGGCAGCTTTCCGCGCAGCCAGTTCAGGTTCAAAGGTGTTCCTGCCCTCGGCAACAAGGGTGAAATACAGGTCCAGGATATCAATTCCGGTTACCCTGGGGATGATTTCCGACTCAAATCCCCCGCCAATTCTATAGCCAAACTCGATAATTTTTATCCCTGCACTGCCGGCCACAGCCTGAACATATAAAGGACCTTCTCTGATTTTAAATGTGTCTGCAAGTTTATTTATTATCCGGTCAATCTCCTGGTCATAACCGGCGGCGCCCCTGGCCGGGAAACGTTGCTGCTTGCATATTCCCAGGGCTACAGAATCATCGAAATGAAGACGGTCGGTAATCATCAGGGGGTATGCCCTCCCCCCCTTTACCCAGCAGTTGACTGTTATTTCAGCGCCTTTGTAATACTCTTCTAAGATTACTTTCCCGGTACGGCTATATCCCATGGATTCCTCAAAATACCTGTCGATGGTATCAGTGTCTTCCCTCCCGTTGAGCAGAAACACCCCGCGCTGCCCCTGGCTGTCAACCGGTTTTAATACTACCGGATATTTAAGTCCCACACTGCTGTGATCACCCTTTTCTCTGAGCACCCGGAAGTTCGGGCTGGGGATACCTGAACCGGTCATTATTTTCTTCATATACTGCTTGTTGGTCACACTCAGTCCCTGGTCTGCGGTTATAGGATGAGGCAGTCCCAGTTTTTCCGAAACAAAGGCTGCCGTATATACCGGCTGGTCTGTGCCTAAAGTCATGACACAATTTATCCCCATTTCCTCCGCATATTTCAGGTTTTCTTCAAGAGAAAAAGTGCTTGCCCGGAAGAAATTATCTGCCAGAACCCGCCCGGGAGGATTTTTATAGTAATCTGAGAGATGTACCTCATATCCCTTATCTCTGGCCATTTTCAGCAGCGGGACCTGGAGCAGCCCCCCACCCAGAACCAATACTTTTCCCTTCAATCACTTTTCCTCCGTTCCAGGCTTCCAGCCTGTGCTTCCACAACATATGAAAGCCGCTTATTAACAAGCAGTCTCCGTAATACAGGATTTGCATTTATAAACAGCCTGGCAGCCAGTCCGACCATTTTGCCAAAGCTGTAACCACTGTTTCCATACTGTCTTTTCCTATGCTCCACTTCTGTATTGACAACATTCTGGGTAACCCCGAATATAAGAGCCGGGATAAATATATAAGACATTCCTGTACGGAGCATTTTTTCAGCAATTTCCTTTTTCATCAGCCTGAAAGACGACAGGTGTAACCCCTTGGGTTTTTTTGCAAACAGCTCATTTAGCTGCCTCATTAAATCACTGGCCTTTCTGCGGCGCCAGTCATGTTTTTTATTGACTAATCTGGCGATTACAACATCAGCCCCGGATTCGTCCATCTCCCGGATAAGCTTCGGGATATCCTCCGGAGAATGCTGAAGGTCATCATCCATTGTAATAATAAAATCGCCCACCACATAGTACAGGCCGCAAATAGTAGCATTGTGCTGCCCATAATTTGCAGCCAGCTTTATAGCTGCAATCCTGCTGTCAGCGGCAGCCAGTCCCCTGATGATGTCCCAGGAATTATCCTCACTGTGGTCATCAACAAAAATCACTTCGAAACTGCTGTCAATCCGGTCAAAGAGATCTGAAATTCCTTCAGCCAGCGCCGTAACTGTTTCTGCGCCATTATAAACAGGAATTACCACTGAGTACATGATGCCCCCCATAATAATCCGTCTCCTGTTATTTCCCCGGAGGTGTCAGGATCTCAAAAAAACTGTTTTCCCATGCCCTCCGGTAGTTTTGGGCTGCAATAAATTCATTCATAAGCTTCCGCGAACCCTCAAGGTAATAACCATCCCTGAGGGTCTTGCTGTGGGGCCAGTCGAACTTCTCAGTACTTCCCCTGGCCCGGACAATCACCGGAAGTTCCGGTCTTTCCGCCAGGGCCCTGTCCAGCATTTTTTGAAATTTCCCCGGACTATAGAGCATCGGCCAGGAACCGTACAGATAAGGCCTGGTTCCAGTTAAAAAATACACCAGGGGTATCTGTTCATAGGCCAGGAGATAATCCCCTTCTTTTACATATTCGGGCATGATTTCCAGCAGTTCGGTGACGACCTGAGCCCTTTCCCGTGTTGTCAGGACACCCTGAAGCTTTTGATGGCCGACCGGATAAGCCATGCTTAGCCTGTAAGAAGAATCCCGGTAGGTATACCGGTAACCCGCAGCCAGCGTCAGGACAAGCAGTAACACAAAACCCAGTTTAATGGTATAGCTGTAATGCTCTGTTGACAGACCCCACCTGTAATTAAACTCCGCAATACCCTGAACAGCCAGGGGTATTGCCAAGTACATTCCATATACTGAGGTAACATAACCATCTGCTGAACCGGCCGGGACAATCAGGAGAATGATTAATGCCGCCAGCGCTGCTGAACTGCCGGCCCTGCCCGAAATGACGCCATCTGCAGTCATGCCGCTCAGTTTGCGGAAGCGCACCAGGTTTAGTGCCAAACCCAGGAATAAAAGTGCAGATACAACTCCCACCATGCCATACCAATTGCGGTAGAAGTCTTCATAAACAACCAGCGGCAGCAATCCGGCAAGTGTAATAACTCCATAGTGTACATATTTACTGCTCAATGTACTGTTCGATGTACTGTTCAGCTTATTGTTCAATTTTATGTTCAGTTTATCAACCAATTTGAGCACAGCCGACAGAATGCCAAAATACCCCGCCAGCGCTGCCGCCTTCAAAAAACTTATTTTATAAATATCCAGCAGCGCTGCGGTTAACCTGCCGGTGCCGTGATGTCCCTCATTTTCACCAAGCATGACAAGAGTTTCTCCAAATGAAGCCAGGTAACTGTCCAGATGTCCCAGAAACAACATTGCAGTCAGAACTGCCAAAACAGCAGCACCATATCCTGCCAGAAACAGGGAAATCCGTCTTCCCGGTTGGGAAATACCCGCCCTGTCCTGGTAACCGTGAAATAATATGCATACACCCAGCATTAATCCCAAAATATTGGGCAGCCTGATAAACATATTGAGCCCCAGGACTGCCCCTGATATGAACAGGTAATGCTGTTTGCCGTTGTTTAAGCCTGTAAGCAGATAATATGCAGACCATACATAAAAGAATGCTGTAAGAGTGTTATAATTCAGCATAAAACCTGACCTGCCGATAAAGACCATGGCAAAAAACAGTCCGGGAAAAAGGTATTCTTTTTTCACCTGGAATCTCAGAGCCCGGTATGTCATAAAAATTGCTGCATAAGCCAGGATAGCGCCGGCCATCCTGTATCCGGCGACCCCCAGAGAGTCTCCAAAAAAGTGGACCCACAGGCCGCCCAGGATGTTTGTCAGCCAGATGCGGCTGCTTGTTTCGATACTTCGCGGGTCATCAAATACCCAAAGGTAATTCGTCAGGGAAAAACCGGTATCGGTAAAGTCCAGACCCTGCCAGATGTACAAAAGCGGGTAAACTGCAGTCAGCAGAATTATTAAGTGGTACAGTTTGGTACGCTTTTCCTTCACAAACTTCACAACCTTCACAGCCTTCACCGGTAATACCGCTTCAGCAGCCCTGCTGTATACTCAATATCATCAGCAGCCAGCCCATAATACAGCGGCAGCCGCAACAAGCGCTCACTCTCAGTGGTTGTATACCTGTCTTCACCGTGGAAACATCCATACCTGGCCCCTGCAATTGAACTATGCAGAGGGATATAATGGAACACGCTCCTGACTCCGTTATCACTGAGATACCTGATAATTTTGCTGCGTTCCGCTTTATCTTTAAGCTTAATATAAAAAATACTGCCATTATGTTCACAGCCTTGCGGGATCACGGGAAGCTCCAGATACCCGCTGCCGGCAAGAAGCTTGAGGAGTTCATAGTAATACTTCCAGCTTTTCAGCCGGTCATCTTTTATTTCATCTGCCATTTCCAGCTGTGCATATAAGAAGGCTGTATTCAATTCACTTGGCAGATAAGATGAGCCTACATCTGTCCAGGTATATTTATCAACCTCACCCCGTATAAATTCAGAGCGGTTGGTGCCTTTTTCCCTTACTATTTCCGCTCTTTTGACAAAGCTGTCATCATTGACAACTAAGGCCCCGCCTTCCCCGCAGGTATAGTTCTTTGTTTCATGAAAACTGAAGCACCCCAAATTCCCAATAGTACCCAGAGGCATGCCCCGGTAACCGCTCATTACCCCCTGGGCAGCATCTTCAATGACTGTTAGGCCATATCTCCCGGCAGCCTCCATAACTGCCTCCATCTCACAGGCTACACCGGCATAATGGACCGGTACAATCGCTTTGGTTTTTTCTGTAACTGCACCTGGAATCAGTTTTTCATCAATATTCATTGTGTCAGGACGAATATCGACAAAAACAATTCTGGCTCCTCTGAGGACAAATGCATTAGCTGTGGAAACAAAAGTAAATGACGGCATAATTACCTCGTCACCCTGTTTGATACCGGCCAGAATAGCCCCCATTTCAAGAGCATGGGTTCCTGAAGTGGTCATCAGGGCGCTAAAACAGCCCAGTTTTTCCTCAAACCAGTGGCGGCACTTTTCAGTAAATTCACCATCACCTGATAGACTTCTGTTTACGATAACACGTGAGATATAATCAATTTCTTTTCCTGTAACCGGTGGCACATTAAATGGTATCTTCATTTTATTTGGTTCCCCTTATATCATGGTTATCTTGTTTTCCTATTGTTAGCTTCTAAAGCCCATTCCAATCGTATTATTTCGATAGAAAATGACAAAATCCTTGTAATTTTTTTTAAAAACCCGAACTAATAAAGGCCTTGAAGCTTATTCAGGGCTTCAAAGCCTTTATTTAAAATTAATTAACATTGCCCCAAAGGGGTTTAGCCGGGTTGCTTCTCAGGTAAGTGACACTGCTTACAGGCCTCATTCTCAAAACCCTCAAAGTAATTTTTGGTATGCCCCGCTGATTTGTGGCAGGTGAGGCAGTCAAATTTAAACTGCTCATGCTGTTTATGAAAATTGACCACCCTTTCACCATACTCATCCTGCTGAGACATATCATGACATTTAATACATCTGCTTTCCGGCACTTCTGTCTCAACCTCATCCATATTAACATCCTGGGTGAAATGGATATATACTTCCCTGAGCCCGTTGGCCTTAACCTTGGCCTTGGCAATGATTCCTTCATCCGTATGGCATTCATAACAGTGTAACGACTGGTGGACACCGGTATCCCACCCGGCGAAAGCCGTATTCATTTCGTGACAGCTATTACAGAATCCTGTCTTTGATGTATATTCAAGAGCTCCAAAGCTAACTACAGCCAAGATCAGTACTCCTAAGATAATAATAAACATCTTCAGCTTCTTTCCGTCCGCCATGCTGCTTATTTCCCTCCCTCATTCAGTGTCTGTTAATCTTTCTTGGTATGGTCATCGTGGCAATCGATGCAGTTCATTTTACCCTGTTCGTTGTCCAGCAGACTCTTTTCTCCCTGATGGCAGGCCATGCAGTGGGAGTATTCGTTAGAGACTTTGAATGCGGGAACAAACTTTTGCTCCATTGCTGCATTGAGAAGTTCGGCAGTACGTGCCGCAGTGTCACCGCTGAGCTTGGCACAGCGTTCTTTTTTCGCTTTTTCATTAATCCTGGCATCGGCCGCATTTGCCCATGTACTCACAGAAACATGGCAAAGCGGGGAATTTGCTACTGTTGTAATCTGATTCTTAATTTCACAGTATCCTTCGTGTTTATTGGAAGGGAACGGGAACTCAGTGTACCATCCCATCAACTCATTACCAAGGTCAGCATGGTTCTCTGCTGCCAGGTTTAGAATCAGCAGGGCGCCATTTAAGGCGCCGCAGAGAGTTCCCCAGCTATAAGCGCCGCCGGCCCCATACATAAACATCTCTTTAGGCAGAGTATTCCAAGGCCCGCCAACAGTCTCCTGCAGTGTTTCCAAAAGGGCGTTTCCGGCAGCATACATACAGCCGCCTTTTTTATAGTTCTCATACCCTCTTTTTCTGACCAATTCCACATCAAGTTTCTTATAAGTCCACGGCACAGCAGCAGTTTCACCTTTGGCAGTACCGGAAGTCTTTACTGCACCGGCATCAGTTGGCGCAGTTGTGCCACATCCCACTATACCGGTAGCCAGCATACCTGTTGCCAGCGCCCCGGCACCCAGCAGAAATTTTCTCCTTGTAAGGCTCTTGGCCTGTTTCTCCAGACCCTCTTTGTCTGTGTTAATCTTTTCTTCCAACATCAAAACAACCTCCCTCTGTTCTCTAGTAGTTATACTTCCTTCCCAATCACAATCTCCCGCCATTCAAAAAAAACAGACCACCTCTTTCTATTTTTTACAATTCGTTTTATTAAACATAGGTATATTTGTTATTTAATTACATGTTGTGTTTCTTATATACTAAGTTCTATATCTCATTGTCGCAGATTTACTCTATGTGCCTTTCTTAACATTCTATCATAAATTCAAAATTCCTGCTACAGCAGGTAATGTTTTTTCATTTTACGTATATACTTAGTTTGTTGAATTTTTCTAATTTTTTTATTTTTAAAACAATTCAGCCCGAGTTTATTTTTTTTGGAATAAAAAAAGAGGTAGATGTATGCCGGGCGACATCGTCTGTCTCCTGGACCATCTACCTCTAAAACTTTTTTTGCTAACCCTCTGCTACCCTGATGAGAATGGCTGTTATCTCAGCCCTGGTAATATTCCTGGCTGGTTTAAAAGTCCCGTCGGGATAACCGTTGATAATACCCTGCTGAACACAAAGATTTATGCTTTGGGTAAACCTGGCGCTGCTGATATCGGAGAACCCCGAATCCGTGATTTTTATGCCGGAAAAATCGGTATGCTGTTTGATGATGGCATGAATAATAGCCACAACCTCTTCTCTGGTAATTTTCTTTTCCGGTAAGAAACCTGCACTAAATATATTCTGTGCATCCTGACCACTCATATGGCTTAGCATATCCTTTGCCGCCCCGTATGCCCAGTGCCCCTTATTCATATCAGCGAGTATCCTGGAGTTGTCATACATATTTCCTTCAGGGTAAAGGTCTCCTGCCATCCTGCTCATAATGGCAGCGAATTCTGCTCTGGTGATGTTGTTTTCGGGCTTAAAGGTTCCGTCAGGATAACCATTAATATATCCTAATTGTTTTAATTTGTTTATTTCTTCATAAGCCCAGTGTGAAGACGCCAGGTCTTTGAACTGCCCCGCCCATGAGGCAAAGAGGAAGGTAGAGCTTAGGGCGGTTGTCACAGCAAGGATTAATATAAGCAGGGAGGCCTTCTTAATCATGGTAAATTCTCCTCATTAGGGTCGATTTTGATGAACATAACTATTTTTGATATATTTATCCTATTTGACTATGGATGCAGTTTTACCTCCCCAAAGAGGCATGAAATATATGGTAAATCAATTGCCTTATCTTGCATTAAGGAAATTATGTATAGTCACTGCCGCCTGCCCTCTGGTAAGCTGTCCCGTTGGGTTGAAGTACCCGTTGTTTCCCTGGACAATGTTCAGACCATAAGCTACGGCCACATAACCGAACAGTTTTCTGTCGATCTTGGCAGCATCTTTAAAGGGCAGAGTAAAAATTCCTTTGTCAATTTCGGCAACCCTTGAGTAGTTTAGGGACCTGATAATAAACTTAACCGCATCCTGTCTTGTCATAAACGAATCAGGAGCCTGCTCACCTTCACGGACTACGCCCCTGCTGATAAGATTAGCGTAGAGTTCATTGTCTTTTTCCTTATCCGTTTTGTTCGGGTAATATGAATTGATAGTTTTCTCCAGTAAATAGAGGAACTCCCTCTGTGTTATCTTATTATCAGGCTCAAATTTTTCCCCTGGCAGCGATATGCCAAAGGTAGCCAGTTCCATAATCTTATTTTCTGCATAGTGTCCGCTGATATCTGTATATTGGTTTACATTATTTAAACTATAAGGTTCAGCATTGTAGTCAAGAATTACCCCGCTGTAAGGGTCAATATTTGCCGGAACGCCAGTTTTTAGGGCATAAACAAGTTTTACATTGTCTTCAAGTCCTTCATAAGGAGGAGGCATTATTTTAGCTGCGGCATCCTCTTTCCGGTACGGCGTATACTGCAGCTGCAGTCCCACCTTTTCCAGCAGGGAGGTATTGGCATCAGCAAGGGTGAGTATTCCGTCAGTTTTGGGAAGCTCTCCCTTGTACCAGTTAAATGAGTAGCTGATGACACTTCCCGTCACCGTATCAACAGCAACATTAAAACCGTTATCAGGGAAGTATGCGCCATTGGTCTTGCGTTCAAAGGTAAAATAGTACTGCCTTGGTTTTTCACCCTCTATTGTCAGTGGTCTGACCGGCTGATTCCAGGTAACATACTCGGTTTCAATATACCTTTGCGGCTGCAGGGCTTTAATATAATCAGTGGCAATCTTTAATGACTGTGCTTCATTATACCTGGGCTGCTTACTCACTTCCGAATACTCGGATTTATAGAAGTTAACCAGTTCCCCCGTTTTGGCATCAATACTCACACTGTAATTTTCACCGGGTACGAAATAACTGTCCCTGGTCACACTGTCCTTGGCGGACTGCTCCTTGGTAAAGTAAATATTCCATAAGTAATCCTGGTTATTTATCCAGTTTTTATACAGGTTTATATTAGTTACCTTAAGGTCATTTCCAATATTGAGCGCTTTCCTTGCGGTCTCCTCTGCTTTGTCTTCATTCATAATGCCGGCAGCATTCTCAATCGCTTCACGTTCTTTGGGTGTCAGGGAAACTCCCTCATTTCCTCCGCCATAGCTGTGCATGCCGGAATCTGCCATTTTCCTTTCACCGGCGCCGCCTTCATTATAAATTCCGTAATAGGGGTCGGCAACAAATACTTCGCCTGTAGCGGCATCAATCGAATGATTATAATATACATTGGTATAAACCAGATAAGGATTGTACTTATCAGGTTCCCATTTGATTTTGTACTGCAATTTGAGCCCCAGTTCCTGAACATAAATCTTTTGTGCCTCTTCAAGAGTTATAATACCAGTGACATCCGGGAAATCAAGTTCATAATTCCATGAACAATTGTAGCTTTCCACTTTACCGGTTACATTGTTCACCGATACATGGACATTGTTCATGTAATAGGGAACTCCCTTTTCGATCCTGTTGTACCTGAAATAATATGACGATTCATTTACATTCAAACGCTGGTCTTCTTGTTGATACTGGAGGTTTTCAAATGGTATTGCATTAATTTTCTTAATGAAGTCTTCCGCTTTTGTTCGGGCGTCTTCCTTATTTATTGCCGGAAGCTTCGGTCTGTAATCTACCGGAGCAGGACTATAGGAATAATATCCGGTAATCTTGCCCAAGGTATCAATTGACACATTTTTACTGCCCAGCCGATTACTTTCGTCATTCCACATCAGTTCAAAAATAGTCCTTTCACCCTGTTTATGCATGTTGTAGCTGAAATTGTCATATTCATCAGAGATTTCAAAAACGGTTTTAGCAGTTTCGATGGCTTTTTCCAGATCCCGGTCATACTGGGCAAAACTATAAGCCGGGAAAAGGAAGGTGGTGACAAAAACGATCACCAGTAACAACGCAAGAGCCCTCTTCATTTTTACTCCCCCTCAAAATTATTTGAAATTCTTTTCATTATTTATGACGGCAGCAGATGAAAAATGTTCCATTTTCCAAGAGTGTTTTTCAAAAAAAAACAAGCTGTCCCATGACAGCTGTTATGTAAAACTATTTTTTGTTCTCGCGCAAAGCCACACTAATTTCCATGTCTCCAACATCTGTCTTCAGCGGAACCTGCAGACGCTGTATATTTATTGTCGAAATCATTACCCCCCGGCCGGTAATTACGGTAGGTGGGGCCAAAGTACAGGGATACCCGGCCTTTTCAAGTTCTGTACTGGCAATACCGGTAACCACATTTCCCATTTCTGCAATTGCTGATTCTACCATAGCGTCAATTACCGGGACAGGCTCACCCAGCACCCCGGAAACAAAGTTTTTCACAGCCCTTTCCGAAAGGCCGAACATTACAATCCCCTGGACAGCTCCGGTTACACCAATGAGCACGGTCATATCCAGGGCGGTATAAGAGGACTTTTGCATGGTCAGACTGCCTATCTGGATGCCTATCGGTTTCCCCAGTTCCTGGCTTAAAACCTGTTTTGTTGCTATGATAAAGGGGTTAATAAATTCTGCCTTCAAATCGTCTCCTCCTCCTCAGTTTAGCCTACAAAACGTTTAATAGATGATATTATTTTATCAGGCTGATAGGGTTTAACAATAAAATCCTTAGCTCCTGCCTTAATAGCAGCCATAACGGTATTCTGCTGCCCCAGTGCACTGCACATTACAATCTTTGCCCCGGGATCATACCTGGTGATTTCTGCTAAAGCAGCCAGCCCATCCATAACGGGCATGGTAATGTCCATTAATACCATGTCAGGCTTAATCTGAGCATATTTTTCCACAGCTACCTGACCATTTTCTGCTTCTTCAACATTGTAACCGTTTTCTTTTAGCAGTTTAGCTACTCGCATTCTCATAAATGCGGCGTCATCAACAACAAGAACCGTCGCCATTTGAGAGTCCTCCTTTTCTGTCACTCACCCTAAGTAAAATTCTAACCTAATTTTTAGCAACTGTCTACATAAGTTGTTACACAACAACAAATTTTGGCATGTTTTTTTCAACATAATTATACTTGGCTGGGTAACTTCACCCAACTAAAAAGGACTCTGCTCCTTTTTAGTTCGACACAAAGTCCGTTAAATCCTCTCTTTCGCGCTTATCATTTCCGGCTTCTGATCTCTGTTAACCGCAATTGTTCCCATTGTTACCAGCAGCAGGCCGCCAAGCACTATCAAATCAAAACTTTCACCCGGTATAAAAACTGATGACAAAAGCACCCCTGATACCGGAATCATGAATTGGTAAATGCCAATTTCCCCTGCTTTGTTGTATTTCAGCAGTGAGTACCACAGGGAAAATGACACTGCAGAAAGAAATGCTAAGTACGCCAATAAGACCCAAGCTGTTGTGGTAAATGAAAGGGATTGGGGCTTTAGCCCTGTCAGCCCAAACATAATCATTAAGACTGAACCAAACAGCATCTGCCATCCGGTAACCAATAAAGGATGCAAACTTCCGGACAGCCTCTTGCCCAAGATAAGTCCCACTGCACTGAGAAAACCCGCCATGATTAGGGCGCCATCCCCCTGCCAGGTAAAAACAAGGTTAAAGTGCTTATCCGAATTAACCAGGATTATTCCCGCTAAGCCTGCTGCCATGCCGAAGACCTTGTTCCGGTTAAGCTTATCATTCTGATAATAATAATGAGCCAGTAAGACAACAAAAAATACTCCGCTGGAAGCAAGCACAGACCCCTTCATCCCTGAGGTGTGAGCGAGTCCATAATAAAAAAAGGAATACTGTAGTCCTGTCTGCACTAGGCCAAGGATCAGCAGTTCAGCAATCAAATGCCGCTTTACTTTTATCGGCTGCCTTTGGAGTAAAATCACAATAAATAACAAAACGGCAGCCAGGAAAAACCTCATGCCGGCCAGGACAATTTGGGCAGAGAAGTCCTCCGGAAGCATACCAAGTTCGTCATAGCTGATTTTAAGTACGGGAAAGGCGCTTCCCCAGAGTACTGAACAAAATACGGCAATTGCCAGAACTCCATATTTGTTGGTAAGCAATTTAGCGGGTTGGTAATTAAAAATCTTATGTTTTAGAGTTTTCATCTATTTAAATATGATGCTGCATACCTGTGCAGAACCGCTGGCAACAATGGAATTAATTATCATTAGAATCCCGAAGGCCGGGAGACTCAGCACAAGAATCATTTTTTTCCTGTCCGGATTATCATAAATCAAGGTCCGGATAATTGCCGTTATCACTCCCAGGGTAACAAGAAAAACCGCTAGAAGACCTACAAATATATCCACGAAAACGGAATGTAACAACAGAACCAACAAATTAAGAACAACAAAATTTATGACCAGTATTTTGGAATAGACATTCATCCGGTTACCTCCCCGTATCACTATCTTGAGTCACAGAATTCGACAAATCTGTGGATATACCTTCTGCCAAATTTATAATCTCATATTGAGTTTTTCCCAGACCAATTTTTTCGGCATGGCTTATCTGGTTGTTATAGTCGTTATCAGGCCATAATTCCCTGAGAATATCTTTCCCTGCTTCTTGTTTCAGGATATCAGCTGCAGCCCGATCGACTGCAACAGGGTCATAAGAAGCAAGAATGCCAATATCCCGGGTAATCCTATCCTGAGCTTCATTCAAACAGTCACATTCCCTGGTTATATGTGTCAAAAAGGTGATATAACAGACTTTACCCTGCTTATTTTTAACCGCCCCTAAGGCATATTCCGCCATTTTTTCCTGAAGCATTCTGCTGGTGCCCCTGAACGAATGATTAATAGCCTCATGCCTGCAGGTTGCAATACACTCAGCACATCCATAGCATTTTTCCTTATCTATCCTGGCAACCCCATCATAAAGCCCGATGGCGTCTTTTGGACACCACTCCATACAGCTCATGCATCCTCTGCACTTATCAGCCGCCACCTCAGGTTTTACATCAGCATGCTGTACTTGTTTTCCGCTGCGGGGAGCAGCCCCCATAGCCACATTTTTTATAGCCGCTCCCATACCGCTGAGAATATGTCCGGTTACATGGCTCAACACGACCATCGATTCACTATGGAGAATGTCATTAGCTATTTTTACCGATTTTAGATGGATACCTTCAACAGCTATCTCCGAAAAGTTCTTCGACAGCAAACCATCGGCAATAATCACAGGAACACCCAGGTTTTCTATACTAAACCCATGCCTGTAAGCCTGCATCAGATGGTCAACGGAGTTCTGCCTCTGTCCCTTGTAAAGCGTATTTGTATCTGTGAGGAATGGCTTGGCTCCTGTAGCAGCTATCCTTTCCAACAGCGGCCTAATCCAAGCAGGTCTAATATGTCCGATATTGTTTTCCTCACCAAAATGGATTTTAACGGCAGTATATTCCCCCTCTTCAAACATATCCGGAAATCCCGCCGTTTCATAAAGCAAGAGTACTTTTTCGGCTACCGCGGCATCAGCCGCCATGTCTTCCAGCCTGCAAAACCAAACCTTACTCATTAATCACACCTCCGACCTTTCCATCACCTAACTCCGTGCTTATTGATAACCAATTTGCTATAAACTAATTCGGGAACAAAAAAATATCTCCTTCCGGAGAAATTTTTTTATGCCTGTCAGGCATCTCTCTATTGGAGCAGATGTCTTTTGGCAATAATGTTATAAGCTGTCCCGTCCGATACCTTGGGAAGGTAGTCAAACCCGTGATTCAGGAGTTCTTCTACAAGCCTGTCTGTACTTTGGGCATCCATGGTATCCACTATAATTGTGAGCTCCGCATCAGGCCCCAGCCTGGAAATGGTATCTTTAAGCTTATGCACCCCATCCTCATTGCCTATTCTTAAATCTAGAGTTATGTTCATCTTAAACCTCCGGTTTTTTAGCAGGTAGTATACCCTCTTACCAGAAAATTTATCCGGTGGCTAACGTCTTTTTCGTTTTCTGATAACAAGAAATAGGGCTGCAAATAGTCCGATAACTGCAAAAACAATGATATTGAACTCATGAAGGTGTTTCTGCAGCACATCCCACTTATCGGTAAAAATATACCCCAGGTACACCAAGGCAAGGTTCCATGGCAGCGAACCCAAAAATGAATAAAAGGAAAACTTGAAAAAATCCATTTTGGCTATTCCGGCCGGCAGAGAAATAAATGTCCTGACTGCCGGAAGCATTCTGGACAGGAAAACTGTGATTTCCCCGCGCCTGGCAAACCAATAATCGGCTTGGTTAAGATGCTTTTTGGACAAAAAAATGTACCTGCCATATCTGTCTATAAAAGCCCTGCCGCCATATCTGCCCACAGCGTATGCCAGCCAGCTTCCCGACAGGTTCGCTACAGATGCCACCAATGCAGCCTGCATTATACCGAGCTTTCCCTTGGCAGCCAGGTGACCGGCATATGGCATGACAATTTCACTGGGAATTGGAATACAGGCGCTTTCAAGGGTCATCATAACATATATCGCTAACAGTCTATATTGCTCAAGATCATTTTTTAGTATCTGCTCCAGCCACGAAAACATTTTTTACCTCCGCCCTTATAATATATACAGCTTTTATTGCATTTTTATTCGGGCCTTATTAGCATATTCATGTTTATTGGCCACTTTCGTGTTCATTAGCCACTTTAGTGCTGGGAAACACCAATGAAGCTATGACACTAAGGAGAATTATACTGAATATAATTACAACTGACATCACCAGGGGTATCTCTATATGGAAAAAAAGTATGCTCAGTTTAATCCCGGTGAAGGTTAGGATTACAGCTACGCCGTACTTGACAAAGCGAAATGCATTATGGACTCTTTCCAGAACAAAATAAAGATTCCTCAGTCCCAGTATGGCAAAAATATTTGATGCATACACAATAAAAGGGTCTGTTGTTATTGAAAATATCGCCGGTATTGAATCGATGGCAAATAAAACGTCTGACCCTTCAATAAGGACCAGAATTGCAAACAGGGGTGTTGCATGAAGAACACCGTTTATTTTGACAAAAAACTTTTCTCCGTCTAATTCCCGGGAAATGGGCATGATTTTACCCAAAATTCTAAGCAAAACGCTGTCGGAACGACATTCTTCAGCCTCTTTGGACAAAAACATTTTTATGCCGCTCAGAATCAGAATTACCCCAAAAATGTACAATACCCAGTGAAACCGGTTTACAATGGAAACCCCCAGAGCAATAAAAATCAGTCTAAGGACAACCGCCCCGATTATGCCCCAGTTGAGCACCCTTCTTTGATAAGTCGGCGCAATGCAGTAGCTTGAAAAAATGAGCAAAAACAGGAAGAGGTTGTCTAAACTAAGACTAAGCTCAATAATATACCCACCCAGAAATTCAAGCGCCTTTTGTTTGCCTAAGAAAAAGTAAACTCCAACGTTAAAGGAAAGCGCCAGGGCCATCCAAAACCCGACCCACCTAATAGCTTTTTTGATTGACATTTTGCCTGCCCCCTCTACAGCAATCATACCCCCGAGATGCAAAAACAAACCGCAAATAGTATGCAAAATTAAAAAACTCCACATCCACACATTTACGGCGGATGCAGAGTCTCACTAGACCTTTGGCCGGCAAAGCCGGGCTTACGCCGTACTGACGACTTTGCTTCCCGTGGTGAAACGGGCAGTTACTCCCTCTGTCCAACTAATATTTTATTCTATTAGGGACAAAGATTCAACATATATTTGTATAAACCTGTTAATTTCAGGCTGAAATCTTTTTGGCAAAGCCCTTTAACAACAGGGAATTAAGTACCACCGAAACAGAAGAAAATGCCATGGCCAGGCCAGCCCACTCAGGTGGCAGCAGTTTTCCCGTTAGTGGATAGAGAACTCCGGCAGCCACCGGAATACCAATCATATTATAAATCAGGGCCCAAAACAGATTCTGCTTTATTTTGACCAAGGTTTTGCGCCCCAGCCTGACAGCACGTTCTACATCCATAATATCGTTTTTGACCAGAACCACGTCACCGGTTTCCTTGGCCACATCTGTCCCTGAGCCAATGGCAATACCTATATCAGCCTGGGCCAGAGCAGGAGCGTCATTGATGCCATCACCCACCATGGCAACCTTGAGTCCCATCTCCTGATAGCGCTTGATATTTTCAATTTTATCCTGGGGCAGAACTTCTGCAACAACTTCATCGATACCAGCCTGTGCGCCGACAACTGAAGCCACCTTTTTATTGTCACCGGTAATCATAAAAGTCTTCAGACCCAGGTTATGAAGCCTTTTTACGGCCTCAGCCGCGTTTTCCTTGAGCACATCCGAAAGAGCGATAAGTCCCGCAATCCTGCCATCATAAGCCAAAAACATGGTTGTCTTCCCTGACTCTGCCAGTCTGCTAAAATCCCTGTCGGCAGCTTCTGTGTCAATATTGTGTTTCCGCATCAGTTTCAGATTGCCTATGAGCAGCTTTTTGCCCTCAAGGGTACAGATAATTCCATAACCGCTTTCTTCAGTGTAATCTTTAACCTCACTTATCTCTACATCATCCCGGTTAGCTTTAGCAACTACAGCCTGGGCCAAAGGATGAATTGAAGGCGCCTCACCGGCTGCTGCAATTTTCAATACTTGAGCTTCGCTATATGGTGGATAAGCTGCAATATCAGTTACTTCAGGGGCGCCCTTGGTAAGTGTCCCTGTTTTATCAAACCCAATAGCCTGCAAACCTGCAATACCTTCAAGCACAGCCGCAGATTTAAATAATATCCCCCTATTTAAGCCGACTCCACTGCCAACCATTATGGCTGTAGGAGTCGCCAATCCCAGGGCACACGGACAGGCAATTACGAGCACGGCTATAGTTGCCGTAAATGAGAAAACAAAATCGGCCTGCAGCAGAAAATACCACGTAACAAAGGTAACAACTCCAAGAGACACAACTGTAGGCACAAAATAATTTGAGATGGTATCTGCAAGGCGCTGAATGGGCGGTTTGACACCCTGAGCGTCCTCCACCATCTTAATAATCCCTGCCAAAACAGTATCCTTCCCGGTTTTTTCTATTTTAACTCTGATACTTCCTGACCTGTTAATTGTAGCCCCGATAACCTGGTCTCCCGGCCCCTTCTCTACCGGAATGGACTCTCCGGTGAGCATTGATTCATCTATACTTGCCTTGCCCTCGGTAATTTCGCCGTCAAGAGGGATCTTTTCCCCCGGTTTTACGATAACTGTATCTCCTGGCTGCACCTCAGATGCCGCAATTTCCCGTTCCACTCCGTCAACAAGAATACGCGCCCGGTCGGCCTGCAGTTCCAGAAGCTTTTTCAGGGCCTGTCCGGCCCTTCCCTTCGCCCTTGCCTCAAGAAACTTCCCAAAACGGATAAACATAATCAGCAGCATTGAGGTATCAAAAAAAGTAGGTCCATGAAAAAACACCTCCGGAAAGGTTGTCAGGACACTGTACCCGTAGGCCGAAGTTATCCCAATGGCCACCAGAACATCCATATTTGCAGACCTGTTCTTTAGGGAGTGGAAGGCACCCCGGTAAAAGGTCCAGCCAGCCGTAAACTGCACAACTGTGGCCATAACCAGGAGGGTGTACATTACTGTCGGCGTCATCTCTACAAGATACATCAGAGGCATCACCGGAAGCGCCAGGACTGCAGTGAATATCAGCCAGTTTCGCTCTCTCACTGTTGTCCGGTCATCTTCGCCGGCTCCATCTTTTTCTAGCGGAGTATAACCCGCATCCTTGACCCGGTCATATATTGAGTTAATATTTATCAGCTCAGGGTCATAGGCAACGGTTACCGACTCAGTGGCAAAGTTGACCGCAGCGTTGCTGACACCCGGAGCATTCCTGAGGGCCTTTTCTATGGAAAGGGCACAGTTAGCACAAGTCATGCCGCTTACTTTGAATTGCGTCTTGCCTTCATTTACTGCTGCTGTGTTTTGCAAATCAGACTCGTTATCCAATCCCGAAACCGGTTGTCTTTCATTACCGGAAACTTCTTTTTCCCCCACAGAATACCCAGCTTCTCTCACAGCATCTTTTACTTGGTCCAAATTGACCAATTCAGGGATGTATTTAAAAATTGCCTTAGATTCCTTCAGGTCAACTTGCACATCGGATATCCCGTTTAACCCTTCCAGGGCCTTTTCTACTCTTCTGACACAGTGCTGGCATGTCATCCCAGATACATCCAGCTCTATTTGTTTCATTTTCCTGCTGCTCATTGGTCTCACTCCCTCATACCCTTACCCGGTATGTTTTCTAAATTTTACCGCCTTTTTTATTTAAAGTCAACTTTATAAGGAAATACTTTCATTAAGTGTTTTTCCTGTTTTGCTTATTATGCACAATCCCCTTTTTTGTTATCAAGGCAATGGTTTTAATAGTAGTGCGTTTTTTTGCTAAAAGAGCTCAACGCATATATCCCATCATGTGCGGAACAATAAAAGAAATAATATTCTTTGGAGGAGATAATGTGGCAGAAAAAAAGAAAGAAGCACCTAAGGCCTCTTATGATGGGGTACACAATATGTATTCCGGTGTTTATGACACATATTCAGGAGTTCATGAGGATTATCCCGGTGTGGGTACAAATGGAGAGGCCGCAGAGACAGAAGAGCCTAATCCCACAGAAGAAACCGTTTGAAATTACGCTTCAAAAAACGGTTCTGCCATGAACAGCAGGTTTCCCGGCAGTTCCATGATATATTTTTCGGCCTGTTCCTTATCTTTGGGGAGTTGAGATATAATAACCGGATTTAGCTTCAGGCTGATGCCTTCATCTTCATCATAGTTAAAAAATGACCAATATTGCCCCTTCCCCTCCCGAACCACAAGTCTGCCGTTTTCCGTGGTACAGTTGAGCAGGTAACTGACGGCATCATTGCCACACCCGCCTTTGTCTATGATTACTTTCATGTTTTCCGACATGCCGATTATATCAACAGCATACTTACATGCCCTATAGCCCAGCAGGACACCAAAGCAGAGATGCCCGTGGTGCTCCATAAGGCCCCTGATTTCTTCAGGAAGATCTTTGTATTCCATCATTATCCTCCATTCTTCCAACCCTTTGTCTTCATTCAGGTTATTGTTTTATAATAACTTCTGTCCCTTCATTGACATACTCAAAAATTTCTTCGGCATCTTTTGAATAAAGTCCGATTGACCCTCCGGTCCAGGAATTGCCCATAAACGGCCCCCAACCGCCATGAATGGCTATGCCCCCGCCCATCTCGGTATCCTGTGGAGGGGTGACCCCTTTGTTTTCGGCATTTTCGATGGCCAGGAAGTCCTTGCTTGTTATCAGCCCCTGGTGTAAACCCTTTAGGGCATATTTTCTGTTGGGGTAATTCAACATCATTAGCCGTGAACCATAAAAACGTTTAGGGGGAGAATAACTGTCCTTTTCCGTGATTTTGAACTCCCCCAGGGGTGTTTTGCCATCCCCGGCCTTCTCCTTATCTGCCAGAGGGTGTTTTCCCAGAGAGACCGGATATTTTTTCAGGACATCATTACCGGCATACAAAACCAATAAATACTCCGATTTAATTATTTCGACCCGGATGCCGGCATCCGGCACTGCCGCCAGGCCCTTTTCAGCTGCAATCGTGGTTACCGGCTTGTGAGGCTCCCCGGTTACTGTATCTTTTATAAAAGGGGACAACAGGGTTCCCTGGTAAGCCCATAAATTATATGCACTAATCACCAGAACAATTCCGGCCAGAGTAGATATAATTATTTTCTTCAGCCTGTTTTTCGACAAGTAGAGACCTCCTGACAGCAGGTTTCTATAGGTACTGCCACCTGCACCATTTAGCTTCAAGCATATCCAGAACAATATACAGAATCAGGCCAAGAAAGCTCATCCCGATAATACCGGCAAACATTTGGCTGTACGCAGCCATGCTCCAGGCATCCATGATAAAATAGCCCAGCCCCTCTGTAGTTGCAAATGATTCCACAAAAAACAGGACTGCAATTGCCGTGCCCAGGCTTATCCGCAGTGAAGTCAGTATCTTGGGCAGACATGCCGGCCATACAACATGGTAATAAATCTGCCACTTAGCAGCCCCCAGGGAGGTCATGGAATGGATATTCTGCACCGGTACTCCCTTTGAGGCATCCCTGGTAGTAACCAGAATCTGAAAAAACACAATCAGCCCAATCATGAAAATCTTGGGTAAATTACCCAGCCCCATAAGCAGAAATACTACCGGTAAAAAGACAATTTTGGGAATCGGATAAATAAGATAAACCACCGGCGCAATATACCTGTCCAGTTTTTCTTCCCGTCCCAGAAGCAGTCCCAAGGGAACAGCAAGGAGCATAGCAGTGATAATACTGATGACAACCCTAAAAGCGCTGATATAAAAATGCTTCCAGAGAGTCCCGCTGAAAATCATAAAAAATTCACTCATGGCCTCCAAAGGGGTAGGCAGGATGTTGTTCTTCACGTATATTGCAAGTAAATACCAGAAAACCATGATAACCAGTGTAGCAGCAAATATTTCTATTGTTTTCTTCCAAAGGGAAATTCTTTTCATTATTCTACTACCCCCAAAAGCCGCCGCAGCTTGGAACATAATTGGTGAAACTCCTGCTGCTGCCTGAACCCCGGCATTCCCATCATGGGGTTTGGGATCATCTCCTTAATCATACCGGGACGGTCTGACATGACACAGATTTTTTTTCCCAGAAACACAGCCTCTTCGATGCTGTGGGTTACCAGAACAAGGGTTAATTTATGCTCCCTCCAGATATCCAGAATAAAATGCTGCAAAGTCTCCCTGGTGAGAGCATCAAGTGATGACAGTGGTTCATCCATCAACAGAATTTTGGGTTTTAAAGCCAGAGACCTGGCTATCCCCACCCTTTGCCTCTGACCGCCGCTGAGCTGGGCCGGATAGCTGCTCATAAAATCGGCCAGGCCAAGCTTCTGGAGGATCGGAATTATTATATCCTGCTGTTCTTTTCTGTTATATCCTTTTACCTTTAACCCCAGGCCGGCATTCTCATAGACAGTCTTCCATGGAAACAGCCCGTAATCCTGAAGGATCAAGGCAGTTTCAGACCCGGGACCATCAGGTTCACAGCCATCAATTACCACCCGGCCGGAAGTTGGTTTTAAGAGCCCGGCAATGATAAAAAGAAGGGTGCTCTTACCACATCCCGATGGCCCGATAATTGACATGCTCTCCCCTTTTGCAAGGTTAAAGGTGACATCTTTAAGGGCATCTACCTGATTTTCGGCCTGGTTATAAGTGAGGGAAAGCTCATAAGTATTAATCATCTGCATATCTTCCTTTAGTTTCTGAACACTATATCAGGGATTCGTCAACAAGTTCCTCATAGGTATATGGTTCTTTCAAAAGCTCTTTTTCTACCATCCAATCTACCACACTGAGCACATCTTCACGGGCCGGAACCTGAGGAGAAGAAAATGTAGGCGCTTTATAAGTATCCTTGACAGGTTCAGGTATTTTAGCCTTATCTATCAGCAGAGATCTGTATTTTTCAGGGTTCTGAGTTAGATCCTGCCCTGCGTCGCCATAAATCTGAATCAGCTTCCTGATGGCTTCCTTTTTGGTGTCAACAGATTCTTTACGGAACAGCAGCACAACCTGGGAAACGTTAATCCCGGAAAGGGTATCATCCAAAATCACTTTGGCGCCCTGTTTTTCAGCCAGTGAAGCCAGCGGGTCCGGAAGCAGGGCTGCCTTTACCTGGTTGTTTGACAGCATTTGAACCCTGATAGGCATTTTGGGAATACTTATTTTTTTTATCTGGTCCTTTGCCAGTCCCTCGTTAGCCAGCAATTTATCAGTAACATATTCAATAATGGTGTTTTCTGAGATCGCTATTTCAACTCCGGCCAGGTCTTGAGGACTCTTAAAGTCTGAATCCGGCGAACCCAGCAGGGCAAATCTTCCTTCTTCAGGGGTCACCCCAAGGGTTAGCGAACTTATCCTGACATCGGTGCCTCCTTTTTTCAGGAGACATGCTGCAATAATATCAGCAGCCTCGCCGTCAATCTGACCTGCCTGCATGGCTGCATCCCGTTCAGCAGCGCTGGGAAAAGGAATAAGTTCTACATTAAGCCCAGCCTGTTTAAATTGGTTCTCGGAATCGGCCACAAACAGGGGCAGATTATCCTCTATGAACAGAACACCTATTTTCAGCGGCTGACTGTCAAGCGATGCGGAATCGGTTTCCTCCGGACCACTGCAGCCTATCGCACTGCCAACCGCCAGAAGCAAAACCGCTCCTAAAATCAATATCTTTTTCACCGGTCTCTCCCCTTTTAACATTTATTTGTAGTTTTACAGCTATTTTTATTGCATCTTAATTTTTCGACAGTTCCGGGCAAATACCCTTTGTCTTTTCGCGAAAAAAATATGAGCGGCTGATGAGTTCACTATTAGAGTATACTCATCTGACCGCCCAAATCACCCTTAGTCGGGTATGGCTAGATTTGAATCCGTATAAAGCTGCACCACTCTTTGTCCTGCCAGCAGCAATGCGCCGGCAGCGGCAACTACCAGAAGTCCGAGCACCAGGCCGTACTCTGTCAAACCCTGACCGCTGTTTTCAGTAACAAGTTTTGCCAATAACTTCATTGTCTCCCACCCTTCATGAAAAGCTTAAACCGGTTCGGAAACACAGTTATGATACCTTCTGTTTAAATATCGTTAATACTTCACTATTACTTTAGCATTCTTGGGTTAATACTTCCCGATGCCAAAAAGCAGGAACATTTTTACATCAAGGCAGGTAATATTAATATTTTGTAGAATTCTGTTAAATATTAAAGAACTTATTGTAGAAAAAGGTGGTAATATGTCAACTGCAGAGGTACTGCTTTCAACTGCAATTATTCCTGAACTAACCGGTATCTTTGAAGCCTCTCCTTCATGTGACTGGGGCGGCGTTCTTCTGGGTGAAATCAGTGAAAAAGACGGCATTGTTACTACCATTGTTTATGGCGCAGTCCCGGCAGCTTACAAAAAGTCTTTTCTGGACGAGTTCCGTACTAATTCCCAAATGTGGAAGGAGTTTTACACAGAACGGGACCGGCATTACCCAGACGCCAAAATAGTTGGCTGGTATTATTATTCACCAGCTTCCGGGCAGCCCCCGAAACAAAATATCGATATTCATAAAACATTCTTTGATACTCCCGGTCAGGTGTTTCTTTTCTTGGACCGTAACGGCACACCCCACTGCTATCAGAAAAGTGAATCCGGAGATAGTTTAATTCCGGTTATATCTTCTGAATTTACCGGACAATACAGCCCGGGGGGAAACTGCGATTCTGCCGGGGACTCAAAACCGGAAGCAACATCCAACCTATGTCTGAAAATTGGGCTGAAAAAAGCCGGCCTGTTTTTGGTTTTTTTTGCAATATGCGTTTTAGGACTTATGTATAAAGACCTTACCAACCCCATTGTTGATAGTTCAAGGGCAACTCCCATACCGCCAGTGGAAACAGCTTCCTCCCCCGCTGACACGGCTCTGGTGTCCCCTTCGGAAGACAAATCCGCAGAGCCCGATATAGATATTCCCGCCATCCTGGTATCGGAAAATACTTCTCAACCGGAACCGATTTATTATATCGTACAAAAAGGCGATTCTCTGTGGGTTATTTCTGAAAAGTTCTACGGAACCGGATTCAAATTCTATAAAATTCTGGAGTCAAACAATATTTTTAATCCCAGAAACCTTTATGCCGGGCAGAAGCTTACTATTCAGCCGGAGTCCAAGGGGAGTGACTTACGGCCTTGACCACTCAGCGAATCCACACACAGCAAATAAAATAACGCCCTAGGGCGTTATTTTATTTGCTGCGTGATTTCACTGTTTTCAAGTCGGCCCTGGCAATGACGCTCGCTAAAACTCCGGTAAAAAACGTGGCAATAATTCCAAAAACAACTGCATCCACCCATGAAAGAAACATCTTATTACCCCTCCCCCAAATAATTTATTTACTATAGACAAATTCTATTTAGGATTTTGCAAGAAATTACACTAATATAAACTTATTCGTTATATTTTTAATGAATTACATCGGTTTATGAGGTTTTTGACCCTCTTTGGCCTCGTGAAAGGTCCGGGCCATACAAAGGTTGCAAATATAAACGGCCTTAGGGTTTTTTTGCATCTTTCTGTAATCAACATGTTCCTCGGTAATGCCCTCTTTTCTCCCACACATCATACACTTGACTTGCATTCCTACCCCCCCTTTAAAGTGGCTCTTTTATTATTAATATATCATAATTATACCAAATTGGATACTTCTACAAGCTGCTCAAAAATCATGATGCGGCTCTTTTTGCACCTGAAGCAATGCTTTGGTAATCTCAGTAATCACCTTTATCCTGGTGTCCATGTATGATGCCAGAAGTTTGGAAAACACTTCACCCTTTTGAGATACATAATACTGTGGAGGGAGGTTGTTCAGCGCAATAGCCATTATATCCAAACGACACTGCTCACATTTGCACAAGCCCTCTTTCTTGTCAAGGACTTCATCAAGCACCTCCCTGACTACTTTCTCTGTGTAGTTATGAAGTTCCAGAATAGCCACACCCCTTCCGACCCAGGATCAGTTTCGGATGAAAAAATTTTCACAACCAAAGAAATACGAATTTAGTCATTAGTTAATTATTCAGCAAATATTTTGAAATTCCTGCAAATTATCTAATGACATTTTGGTAAAATTCACTAAAAACGCCCGCCATTGCCCGGTAACCTGCTTTGCTGGGGTGAACCTCATCATTATAACACCCGTAATTTATCTGCCCCGAAAGGTCTGTCATAGCGGGAGAAAAATCCACAACCAAGACCCCGGACGTTTCCGAGTATTCTGTGAGCCACTGACGATATTTTTGCAGATTATTTTCCAGAAACCTGTCAGAACTTGGAATAGGCAGTCCCAACACCGGTCGAATCTCTTTTTCCCAAGCTCCGGCAGTCATCTGTAAAATACTTCTCTTAAATTCCTCCAGGGAAACTCCGATGCTGGCATCATTAGTTCCCGCCATAATAAATACGTGGCTGGGAACGTTAGAAATAACGTCTCTGGCAAAACGACGCCACAAATCCAGGGCCGTCTCTCCGTTAATACCCTTATTAATCATCGGGGTCCCCAGCGCAGTTTCCGCCAAGGCCACCCACGAGTATTCGGGCCCGTAAGGATAACCCCATGTTATACTGTCACCTAAACATACCATTTTATTGGAGTTCACAATCGTTTTATTGGAGTCCATAATCGTTGCCTTCCTTAATTTCACCAGATTGCCTTTTTTGATCCACACACCATTGGGAAAATTCCCCGATGTCTTTTCGGATTGAATTGAATACAAAAGCTATCACTGTTACATCATCAAGAAACCCTAACCCAAGTAGGAAATCGGGAATCATATCAATCGGGTTTACAAAATAAAGAAGCGCTGCCAGCCCTGTGATTATTGTTTTTAAGGGGACTCTTCTGTACTCTCCCCTTGCCCATGCTCCCACCATTTTTATTAACAAATCCATTTCATCACGGACTTTATCGATTTTCCCCTGTTGTTTCTCAGACTTGATTATCGCCCTGTTAATTATCTCTGTTGTCTTTTTGAGGTCACCGGCAAGATTTGCCGCCTTACGTCTGCTCGCTTCGAAACCGGCGGGCTTTTTCAAAATAACATTCTCCTTTCACCAGGCATACTTCATGCCGCTGCATTTTTCCACAAATGTGGGAAAATATAATTTCCTGAAGTAAAAAAAAAGCCTCAAGCTGACGCTTAAGGCAAACACCTTAAATATATAAGGTGAAGGCGGGCTTTTTGATAAAAACAACCACAGTTTGGTAAAAGTAACCAGTATTTACTGCGTGATTTAATTAATTCTACAATAATCTCTAAATTCCTGCAATACATTATAATTTTTTAAATTACACATAGGAACTTAGCCTTTTTAGGTATTTGGGGCCTGGAAGGCGTAGTTAATGAGTCTTTCAATCAAGTCGGGAAAGCTTATCCCGGCCGCTCTGGCAGCGTCAGGAAAAAGGCTCGTAGCAGTCATTCCAGGGCTTGTATTAATTTCCAGGACATAAGGCTCATTATTTTCACTAAGCAGGAAATCAACTCTGGACAAGCCCCTGCACCCAACAGCACGGTAAGCCCTGGCAGCAATTCCCCTGATTTCCTTGTTAATTGCCTCAGGAAGCTCTGCCGCAAAGTGGCTGCTGGCTCCGGTCGTATACTTAGCGTGGTAGTCATATAACCCGGACTGAGACACTATTTCAAGGATGGGAAGCACTACAGGGTCTGAATTACCCATGACAGATACCGTCAGTTCACGGCCTTTAATAAACTGTTCCACAAGAATCTCATTATCATACTTAAGACACTCAACAATGCCTTCTTTTACTTCATCTTCCTGGAACGCAAAGCAGACCCCGATTGAGGAACCCTGACTGGCAGACTTTATCACAACAGGGAGTTTCATTTTATTTAATACAATTTGCGAGATTTCCACAGGCGAGGATCTTTTCCCATCAATTACCAAAAATTCCGGTGTGGGGATATTTTCGTAAATGAAAATTTTTTTGGTCATAATTTTATTCATTGCCAGAGAACACGCCATTACTCCCGGTCCTGTATAGGGTATGCCCAGAATTTCCAAAAGTCCCTGGACACAGCCATCCTCTCCGTATTTGCCATGAAGAGCAATAACTGCAACATCTGGCCCAATCTCCCGCAGTTTTTCACTGAGATCCCTTCCGGCATCAATAAGCACAGTATCAAAGTCTTTGTCTTTTAAGGCATCAAAGATGGACTTCCCGGTATTCAGGGAAACTTCTCTCTCCGTTGACAGACCGCCATACAGTATAGCTACCTTTTTTGTCATATAACACCTCCGAAATTTATTCCAGATATCCCAAAAAGGCTGAGAAATTCTGCGACCTCCGCATAGGGCACTGGGTTTTCACCCAGGATTACCGGTGTTATAGTACCGTGGTAGTCACTTCCCCCGGTTTTCAAAAGTCTGTGCTCCTGGGCTTTTTTATAATATCTGCAGACATATTCGTCTCTGTGTTCATCAAGATAGTAATAAAAAACCTCAACCCCGTCAATTTCTTTTAAGCACAGTTCCTCAACTATCCGGTCATCCCGGATTAATCCGGGATGGGCAAGAATAACAAGCCCTTCAGAGTCCTTGATAAAATTAACTGCTTCCTCAAAAGGATATGCGTAGTCAACATATGCTAGACCACCCCGCTGCAGATACTTTGTCAGAATTTCTATCGCAGCTTTCGGTTCTTTGATATGCCCGGCATTATGCAATGCCCGCATAATATGTCCTTTACTGACAGGGCTGTCAGGATGAGCTATTTGTTTCACATCATCCCAGCATATTTTAAAGCCAAGCTCCCTTAATTTCTCCACTGTTGCCCTGGCACACAGGGTTCTCCGATTGCGAAGCTCCGCAAGTCCCTGCTGCAGAAAGCTGTTATCCGGATCATTAAAGTATCCAAGCAGATGCACCTCTCTGCCCTGATACAGTGTCAGTATCTCAACGGCCGGGATCACCTTAACGCCATATACCACTCCTGCACGGCGTGCGGGATGATATCCTAAGGTACTTTCATGGTCTGCAAGAGCAATCGTTCTAAGACCTGCGTCAAAAGCCATTTTAACTACCGTCACCGGGTCAATGTTGCCATCTGACGCGGTTGTGTGAATATGCAAATCGATACACATTTTTACCTCCATAGAATATTATATTACCGGAAACCTCATTTTTTAAGTATATCATTAAATTTTTATAAAAATCCGCTACAATTTTACAAGACAGAATCAATTGACAAATTAACGCATATCATTTATACTAAATGATGTTCTACGAATCGCAGGGGAGTAGCTCAATTGGTAGAGTAGCGGTCTCCAAAACCGTTGGTTGCAGGTTCGAGTCCTGTCTCCCCTGCCATAAACACGATTTTTACACTGTCAAAGTTACAGTGTTTTTTTTATGTGAAAATCCGGTGTTTACCGAGAAACTCGTCCCTGAGAATTCCCATCAGAATAACATCATAATATCTCCCATTCCTGTATAACCCTTGTCGTTCCAGGCCTTCTATACTGAAACCTATTTTTTCATAAACCTTTTTAGCCCTGACATTATATTCAAAAACTTCGAGTCCAACCCGGTGAAAATCCAATTCAAGAAACAGATGCCTCAGCAGGGTAACCAGTGCATCCGTGCCGTACCCCTGGTTCCACATCCGTTTCTCTCCTATGAGCATCCCCACTTCTGCCTTCCGGTTCTCTTTATCTATAGATCCCAGTGATATAAACCCAATCGAACTGCCTGTCAGTGATTCAATAATCAGCCGTAAGGTATCATATTCACCCAGGCCCTTTTCATATCTCCGGCTCTCAATTTCAAATGTGGTGTTAATCGGCGCTCCCCTGACAAGATCCGCTATTTCCGGGTCGTTTTTCCATTTAACCAGCAGCGGAATATCTGCCCTGGTAATGTTTCTTATCCTGACTTTGTTTCCTGCCAAGTTCATGAAGCGGTATCCTCCTGTTCCTTTGTTGATATTATTATTAGACAATCGTCCACAGATTCCTCTTAATTAGCTGTGGGATAAAGCAATGATAAGACATAATCCAAGCCTGGATTAATAAATATTTAATTAAGCATAAACCATTCCGGAGGTCACCAATGAAAAGGTCGTTCGTACACGGTGCTTTGGTACTAATGGCAGCAGCCACTGTAAACAGGGTAATCGGTTTTATTTATCAGGCAGCTATCTACCGGTTAATCGGGCCTGAAGGTGTGGGCCTGTATAATCTGGTATATCCCGTCTATATCCTGATTATTGTGCTCACAACAGCAGGTATCCCATTGGGGATATCCAAACTGGTCTCAGAAGCGGAAGTCACCGGCAACCGCAGGCTTAGTTACCAGGTGCTCTGGCTCTCTCTTATAATTCTGATAGTATCAGGAGGCTTTTTTACGGTAATTTCCTATATGGCATCACCACTGCTGCTGAAACATGTTTTTGTTAATAAAATGGTATATCCGGTATTCAGGTGCCTGCTCCCGGGAATTTTTATCGTCTCGTTGAGTTCCGCATTTCGCGGTTTCTTCCAGGGCTTGATGGACATGAAGCCACCTGCTGTGAGTCAGGTTGTCGAACAGGTAATCAGGGTTTTTTTTGGAATAAGTCTGGCTGTTTACCTGCTTCCCCGGGGAATCCAGTGGGCAGCAGCCGGAATTGCCGGGGCCGGTGTTATCGGAGAGTTATTCGGTCTAACAGTCCTGATAACCAGCTTTGTGCGCCGTAAGCCATTAAGTATTGTCCTATCCCTGCCAGGGATAACTGCATCATACAATATTTTACGAAAACTCTTTAAAATGTGTACCCCGATAACCCTGGGACGAATTGCCGCAACTCTAATGCTGTCTATTGATTCAATGCTTATTCCCTATGTACTGAGGGAAGCCGGTCATTCGACATCAGCTGCGACAGCAATTTACGGGCAGCTTACAGGTGTTGCTCTGACCTTACTTTCCGTACCCTCGGTTATCACAGTTTCCCTGGCAACAAGCCTGGTTCCCGCAATTTCCGAGGCAGTAGCGCAAAACAGGTGCTATGTGGTCAGTTCCAGAACCAGTGAAGCCATAAGGGTTACACTTCTGGCTGCGGTCCCCTTTGTTTCTGCATTTATGATTCTCCCCGATGCCATAACTCAGGCTATTTTTGGTTCTTCTGAAGCTGGGCAGTTGCTGGCAATCCTTGCTTTTGGAGGACTCTTTGCCTACCTGCAGCAGACGACTACCGGGGTGCTTCAGGGGCTGGGTTACCCTGTAATACCTCTCAGAAATATGATTGTTGCCGGATTCGTCAAGATTCTCGGTATCTACACAATTTCTTCTCGCCCGTCACTTGGGATAAATGCAATAGCTTATTGTTTTGATGTTTTTTTTATTCTGGCTGCCGGACTTAACATCCTGTCACTTTACCGGAAAACGGGTTGTCATATAAACATCAAAAATGACGTCTTCAAGCCTGTTACAGCCGGTCTGCTTACGGCCATGATTTACTCAGGATTATATAAGTTACTGCATCAGGCGCTGGGACTAAACTTCCTGAGTGTGATTGTTTCCCTTGGCTGTGGATTTGTGTTTTACATTTTTGCTGTGGCCTTGATGGGGTCACTGAAAAAAAATGACCTCCGCAAGCTTCCATATATTAATAGACTGATCCGATAATTAACACCGCTCAGACATCAGCTTCTTCAAGCAGCACATCAGCGGCGCACGCCCCATTAAGCAGAAGCCGGGACGGGTACTGCTATAACCCATCCCGGCCCCAAATAATCCGATTAGTTTATAAGATACTGCCTAAATTCCATTCCCTGACCATGTTGATAAAGTCATTGCCTGTTACATCAAAACACAAGGGGGTGACCGATATTTCGCCATTCTTGACCGAGGCGATATCAGTACCCGGTTCAGCCATTATATCCATAACCTCGCCGCCCATCCAGTAATATTCCTTGCCGCGGGGGTCACGTCTCTTTTCAAAAGTATTCTCATAACGCCTCTTACCCAGTCGGGTTACTGCGACTTTGGCAGGTTTTCTGCCATCCTTCAGGGCAGGCACATTTACATTGAGAAGCATTTCATCCGGCAGCCCATTACATACTACAACCTCTACAAGCCGCCGGGTAAACTCTGCCGCAAAATCAAAGTCCGCACTTTCCCACGAAGCCAGTGAGACAGCGATTGAAGGTACATCATTGATTACCCCTTCAAGTGCAGCTGAGACTGTTCCCGAATAAAGCACATCTGTACCCAGATTTGGCCCCAGATTAATTCCGGCCACCACAATATCAGGCCTGCGGGGCAGCAGCGCCTGGATGGCAAGTTTGACACAATCTGAAGGTGTTCCATTGACTGCATAGCCTTTAGAGCTGCTTCCGGAAAACTCAACTTGCTCAGCCCGCAGCGGTTTGTGGATGGTTATCCCCAGGCCGGAAGCGCTTCTCGGTCTGTCCGGTGCCACCACATAAACATCCCCCAGCTGTTCCAGGGTTGTTCTGAGTGCATTGATACCCGGGGCTTGTATGCCGTCATCATTACTAACAAGAATAAGCATAAGTCCCTCCCTATGACTAAAAAAGCAGGCCAAACCTGCTTTATATTTCGTATATATTAATTGTCAGGGTTCCATCTTGATTCTTATTAAGCCCAAACATAACTTTTTTATGCTTCAAGGTCTTATTCAGATAATCAACAACCTTGTACATTTCATTATAACTTTTAAAATGCTTGGAAGCAATAAGCTCCAGCTTATCGGTTTCCTGCTCAGCCATGTTAAACAATCCCCTTCCGAAAATACAGCCTGAAACTATTGTAATCAGTTTTTACCAAGAAATCAAGTGGCCTGTACTCCGCGAATAATAAAACACCGGCAATCCCAATGAACCAAAGGGATGCCGGCATTTCTTTTCTTAGTGTTTCCTTATCAATGAAAAAGCCTCCGCACGGGTAGCCTGACTACTTTTAAACAAACCACGCACCGCTGAAGTAAGAGTCATTGACCCGGGTTTCTTCACACCCCTCATGGTCATACACATGTGTTCCGCTTCAACAACTACCAGCACACCAAGAGCATTAAGGGATTCCATAATCATATCGGCAATAGTACAGGTCAGCCGTTCCTGCAGCTGGGGCCTTTTGGCAATGGTCTCCACAGTACGGGCCAGTTTAGAAAGTCCGGTGATTTTTCCCTTTCTGGGTATATAAGCTACATGTGCCTGTCCAAAGAATGGCAGCAAGTGATGCTCACACATGGAATAGAAAGGGATATCTTTAATGAGCACCATTTCCTCATGGTCTTCAGTGAACATCACCTGCAGGTGCTTGCGCGGATCTTCATACATACCGCAAAATATCTCTTCATACATCCTGGCTACTCTTGAAGGGGTTGCCACCAAACCTTCCCTTTCCGGATCTTCACCGATAGCCTCAAGTATCATACGAACCGCTGTTTCAATTTTTTCCTTGTCAAACATATTTTAGTCCTCCTTACAACTGCCCCATAAATTTGTGCACCTGGGGTATTACTCTGACATCTGAAATATACTGTAGCGCCTTCTCCTGCAATTCCATCAGTGCCACAATGCTCATGGGCCTAACCGGTAACCCTTGATGTGGTGTTACAGGCTGTATAATAAGAGGTATCCTGTGGTCAACCTCTCTTATCAAATTACACGTTTTAATAAGCACTGAGTCTTTTGTCTCTGAAGATACTACAACCTTTACAAAAACTTCTTTCTCTGCACTCTTTTTAAGGAACTCGGCGTGTCTGTCCCATAAATCATCATAACCTGAAGTATCCGGTAGTTTTATGTCCATGCTTATTATGTCAATTACCGGCATAACTTCAGCCAACTCTTCCGGAAGAGTTCCATTGGTTTCCAGATAAATCCTGAATCCCTCGGCTTTCAAAACTGAACCTAACTGGCTAATGAATTCTGGCTGCAGAAGAGGCTCTCCCCCGGTAAGGCTGATACTGTGCACTGCTGCCGCCGAAACAGCGTCGGTGATTATCCCGGCGACAGTATCTGTCTCTGCCGGATTTGGTAAACTGGTAAAACGTCCGCTGCCGGGACTGGTCTCCACGCGGAAGTATTGCCCGAAGGCGCAATCTGTATCACAATAGCGACAACTCAGATTACATCCGGAAAGCCGAATAAAGACCTGTCTGACACCCGTATAGGGTCCTTCACCCTGAATGGAAGTAAAAACCTCGACCAGATTTGCCGCCACCACCGATTATGCTCCTTATCTGCCAGGATATATTTTGAATTGTTATGCAATTCAAAATTCTATTCAGACTATATTCGAGATTTTAACCAAACCTCCTGCTAAATTTCGCGATTTTTTTTTAGTGCTATTTACGGCAGGATAATTAAGAATTATATCGAATACTGTTATATCTATTTAATTTGTTAGTTTTTTCCGGCTAATTTTTTTTGCAGCCTTTTAGTATGTCACAGCTCATTTTCCCTTAATTTGACAAGTTCAAGCTTCTGAAGTTCATTCAAAGAATTCTGCAGTGAAATAAAAGAGCGCTGCGCCTCTGAACTGTTAAAGTCAACCCCATCATTGGATAATACAGAATAACCCTGTGCCAGGCTGTCAAGCTGCTGAGCTGCGGCATTGATTATCTGCAATTCCTCGGTAGTGATGGGGTTACCCTTATCAAGGCTGTCCGAAAGCGGTTTAATTACTGCACTATATATATGGTTCAGTACTATCCTGGTTTGAACGGTGATGTCAAGCATAGGCTGGCTGATGATTTCTTTACGCATCTCTGCCGATATGTTTTCCAACTGGGTAAACCGTTTTAATTCGTACTCTTCGGGAAATACGGCAGCTTCCAGAGCGCCCATCACAGTCCCGAGGTATTTGGGGTTATCGGGGTTGACAATGTATTTGTTTAAGGCTCCGCGGATTATGGAAATCCTGGTATAGTCTTCAGCATAAGCGCTTTGCAGACTTTTCCGGGCATCATTTTTGAGAAATCCACTGCTATCGGCCGCAGGTTTATCTCCAGTACCGCAACCGGGCAGCAGGATGATTAATAAGGCAAAGACAAACAATATAGCAATAACTCTGCTCTTCTTTTTCAACATTTGTGCAACCCCCTTTTTTATACTTTTTCTCGAAATTATTGGTTTTTCCTCTTTTGAATCTAACCGGTTAAGGCGGTGTCTTATGGAAAACCTTAACAGTGGCGCTAACGAACTATTCATCTGCAAAGCACGCTGGTTGACCATATTTGGTTTCCCGGTACTTTTTTGGCTTTATAGCGGCAGGATTTCTACCGGGCTCCTTTTTGTTTCAGTTATTTTTATCTTTTACAACTACCTGATAAGTTTTTACCATGAAAAACTTTCTCTCAACCGGTATTCTCTCTTTCTGTCTATAATAGACTCGCTTTACCTGATTTATATCTTCACCCTGACATTTAATGAATCGGGAGGACTTCCCCAGGTATTCTATTTTCTCATGCTGGTTATGGGTATCAGGCACGGAATTTCCAAATACCCTCTGATTGTTTTGATTAACATACTGCTTTACCTCTGCACCTCTGTGGTAGGCTTTGTTTACCATAAAATTACTTTGAGCCCGGAATTACTCTTAATTCAGCTGACTTTTACTGCATGCTTTGGGATTTTAAGTTCATTCATCTTCAAGCGAACTTACCAGCAGCAGTTGGAAAAAGAAGAATTAATAGCAGAGCTGCAGTCGGCCTACCAGCAGTTGTGCATCTATAACGCTCAAGTTGAGGAACTGGCCAATACAGACCCGCTTACAGGTTTATACAACTACCGCTTTTTCACCCAGCGCCTGGACAAGGAAATTGACCTTTCTAAAAGGTTTAACAGGCCTTTATCACTTATTATAATTGATATTGACCATTTTAAGGATTTTAATGATACCTATGGTCACCCTTCTGGAGACATTGCCTTAAAAGAGGTAACTCTGATTTTTAAAAACAATATCCGGGATAAAGATGTATTATGCCGTTACGGTGGCGAGGAGTTTCTTATCCTTCTTCCCTCAACGGGGATTGAGGAGGCATACACCTGTGCAGAACGAATCAGGATATCAGTGGAGCAGCATTGTCTAAATGTCCCCGATACTGCTAACTCTGTTAATATTACTATCAGTGGAGGTGTCGCCTGCTTCCCCATTGATGCCAACAATGGGGAACAGCTGCTCAGGATTGCCGATGAAGTCCTGTATACTGCCAAGCACAAAGGGCGCAACAAGATACACCGGCGGAGATGATTCTTTTCACCGCAGCAAAAAAAGTTACCCGTCACACTGGTATTCCAGGTGACCGGTAACTTTTTTTTGCTGAGTCGGAATAGTATAAGGCTATTTGTTGCCACATATAACATCAGTTCAGTGCAGTCCGAGAGACCTGTTAAAACAGTAAACCGCATCGTCATCATTTCCAATCTGCTCCATTAATGAAGCCTTGAAGCCCCATGCTTCACGATTATCCGGGTCATACTTTATAATCCGGTCATAACAGGCTTGCGCTTCCTGATATCTTTTGAGTTTAATCATACATCCGCCCTTGTTTAAACTAAGCATACTGTTTTTGGGGTCGGTTTTCAAGCCGGCATTATATACTGCCAGAGCCTCTAAATGTCTTCCCATAGCTTCAAGACACAAGGCTTTATTGTTTAGCAGGGTGACATCATTGGGGTATTTTCCCAAAGCCGTATCAAAACATTTTATGGCTTCTGCATGCCTTCCGGCCTGACAGAGACAGGTGCCCTTGTTGCTCAGCAGTGTCAGGTCACTGGGGCTCCATTCCAGGGCTAAGTCATAACAAAGCAGTGATTTTTCATGATCCCCCAACTGGGCCAGGGAAAATCCCTTGTTATTCAGGAGTTCAACATTAATCAGCTTAAGCTCCTCTGCTTTTTCGTAGCACTTTAGCGCCTTTTTATGCTCGCCCAGGTTGCTGAAACACAATCCCATGTTCACGTATACTGCCGGATTACCGGGTTGAATTTCGGCAGATCTTTTAAATCGTTCCAGCGCATCCTCATATTCACCGTCGGAACAGAGGCAAAGACCATAGTGGAGCAGAGCTTCCGTATTTTCCGGGTCAAAATCCAGAGCCTGACGGAAACAGGACTTGGCTTCTTTGCTCAAATCGTTTTGGTAATAGTACTTGCCTTTGGCAATCATAGCTTCAACTGAGTTAGGCATATTTACCAATTGGCAGCTAATGGCATCTGTATCAATAACCTCCGGAACACCATTCACTCCCCCTGCCTCTACCCAGAAAACCGGGGCCTCATTTATGCCTGAGTCTGCAGCTTTGCGAAATGACTCCCCGGCTTCCTTCACCAGACCTTTCCGGTACTGTAGGTGGCCTATTCTGAAATGCAAATTTCCCTTCTGAGATGAGGTGTTAACAGCCTTTTCGTAATAATGAAGCGCCTTGTCCTCCTGTTTTGTTATCTCATAGAACCACCCGGTCAGTGAATAAACACTGGTGACGGTAAACAACTGCCTGAACAGCCTTTTCAGAGAATCAAATACCTGCTTAGCATTAGAAACCCTTTGATACTGGAAAACCATATTACTCATTTCAGACCTCTCCTTTAATTTTTGTCTTTAACTTGTTTCCCTCAGTATTCATAATAAGGGTTTCAATTTGTTAAATTCCTTTCCCTGCTAGAAAGAGTAAGAATCGTACGTCAAATACCATCACAAAATGACAACGAAAATCCCCGAAAAAATGCGAACATTTCCGGGGATTTCCAGTTTAAATTTATGCAGTTTTCAGGCTTCTTAGTGATTCGGACCTGTAAGGGCAGTATAAGAAAAATCTCCTCGCAAAAGTTTAGCCTTTTGTGTCGGTGAGATGGTTTCATGTCTCAGTAAAGATGTTAAAACACCGGATTTTTCGGTTTTTCCCAACAAAATAAATCCTGCTAATTTTTCATTCCGGAATACAAGTTTTTCATATGTCGAATTATTATCAGAAACATAAAATGATTCATAGTCAGGAAGTTCGGAATTGGCAATTCCCGCACAAACCAACGGGATACCGCCTATATTAAGGGAATTCATATTGGCGCTGCCGCGGTACGGCGCTTTCCTTCCTGCCATATTCAGGGCGGCAAAACGCCCCTGCTCAACGGCATTGGGCCACAGTGGATTCCATACCGGCGCATTTCTGACAACATCGTAAGCCTGGACCACATCCCCTGCCGCATATATTCCCGGAATACTTGTTTCCATGTATTCATCAACCAGAAGCCCGTTTTCTGCGGCAACCGCCGTTTCCCCGAAGAATTTTAATTCCGGTTTCACACCGGCGGCAACCAAAGCCATATCTGCCTCAAGGCTTGTACCGTCAGACAGGATAACACCATTGAGTCTGCCTTCGGTGTCACGATTCACCTCGTTAAAGGATTTCCCCAGGTAAAATCGGATACCGGTTTCGGCCAACCTGTCCTGAATCATTCCGGCAGCCCTGCTGTCAAGAAATCCCGCCAGAATATGTGGTGCAATCCCCACCAGACTAACTCGCATCCCCCGTTTATTCAGGGCTATTGCTGCAGTTACCGCCACCAGTCCGTCCCCAAGAATAGCGACAGCTTTACTCTCTGTTATTTCAGCAATGATGCTGTCTGCATCTGCAATTGTTCTCAGAGTATATACTCCCTGCCCTATTATTCCTTTAATATCCGGGATTACCGGTGATGCTCCGGAGGCCGCCAGAAGCCTGTCATAGGAAATAACCGCAGAATCTGATAAGGTCATGTGTTTTTGCTCCGCATCCAGCCCTACAGCCTCTGTTGCGGCTATAAAGCGCACTCCCAAGGCCTTTAACTGCTCACTGGTTCTGATGAAAACCGCATCCCTGTTGATTTGTCCTGAAATATAATAAGTTACCAGGCAGCGGGAATAGGCGATATCCTTTTCCCTGGAAACCACAGTAATTTCCGCATCAGGTTCAAGGCGGACCAAGGTCTCGGCCGCGCTTATCCCGGCTGCACTGGCTCCTATAATAACATAATGCACGGTTACACCCCCGTAAGATACCAAGTTCTGGATTACTCTAAATTCCCAGCGCTGCCCTCTTCTTTTGGATATGCTGCAGTGCCAAGCCTGCGGCTGCCACCGGGTCTGTCTCAACAGCAAAGGCTGCTCCGACCACGTCTTCAGCTCCCTTAGTCAGCAGTTGAACCACATTCGGGCTTCCCAGAACGGGAGGTACGGTCCCCAGGATGGTATAGATTCCCGAACCAACCACATAGGCGCCAATGGAAACGGCTTTTTCAGACATCCATTCGGGAGCAGCCCCGGCCAGCGGCAGATCACTGATATCCACACCAAGGGCATTAGCCATGGCAGCAGCCACCGTAAGAATACGGCTGATATCCACACAAGACCCCATATGCAGCACAGGAGGGACTCCCAGGCTTTCACAGACACTGCGAAGCCCGTGTCCCGCTTCCCCGGCAGCTTCAGGCAGGAGTAAACCCTGTTTGGCACAGGCAATCATAGCACACCCGGTACCTACCACCAGAATATCGTTTTTAATCAGTTCCCTGACAAACGTAATATGCCCTGAGTCCTGCTTAACTTTCGGATTATTGCACCCGACAACCCCCACTATCCCTTTAATGGCGCCGGACTTAACGGCATCAAGAAGAGGATTCAGGGAACCTCCCAAAGCAGCAAGAATGGCCTCAACGCTGAAACCCGCCATGTATTCCATTTTGTCATTTGGAATACTGACTTTCTCCGGCCTGCGGTTTTTAAAGTTGTCCACTGCTGTGAGGACAATTTTTTTGGCTGTTTCCAGGGCATTGTGCTCTTCAAAGGGAATATGCTCAGCGCCGGGGAATTTTGCTTTTGGTGAAGTTGAAATAATCCTGGTATGATAGCAGCCGGCGACCTGGGTCAAGGCAGGCATGATACACTGGACATCAACTATCATGGCTTCCACAGCTCCAGTGATAATAGCCAGTTCCTGCTGCAGGAAATTCCCGGCAACAGGGACACCGTGGCGCATCAGAATCTCGTTTCCGGTGCAGCAGATGCCGCATACATTGATTCCTTTTGCCCCCAGCTTGGCGGCTTCAGCCAGGATCTGCTCATCACGGGCTGCAAAAACAATCATATCAGAAAGTGTCGGCTCATGACCATGGAGAATTATATTAACATAGTCTTCCTTAAGTACCCCCAGATTTGAAGACCCTCTAACCGGCTTGGGAACTCCGAACAGGACATCGGAAAGCTCAGTGGCAATATGGGAACCGCCCCACCCGTCACCCAGGGAGGTCCGCAGTCCATGCAAAACCAGGTTGACATAATCATTGTCTACTCCAATATGAGTTCTGTGCAGGCATTCAACAATTTCCCTGTCAATACCTCTGGGCAGGATATCAAGTTTTTCCCAGAGCTGTCTCCTCTTTTCCGGAGCCCGGTTGATAAACTGAAGCTTCCCTTTGGTACTGCCAAACTCCTCCAGAATTGCTCCGGCCAGATCAAGCGCTATTTTATTGTTTTCTCTTCCCTCAGTTCCAATCCCGAACTCGCCGGCAAGTGCCTTCAGCTTAGCTTCGTCTTTGATGGTGTAGTCTGCAGCATCACCGGCGGCGGCCGCATAAAACGTATTTGCTATGTCCCGGCCATGATCCGAATGTGCTGCCGCTCCGGCAGCTATAGCCCGCAGGAGATTCCTGGCTACAATAGTATCTGCAGTCGCCCCACAGACACCCCTGTCAGGGCCGTCTCCAAAAGGGTCAATCCGGCAAGGACCCATATTGCAGTTGCGGCAGCAAATTCCCAACAGGCCGAACCCGCACTGCGGCTCCTGTGCCTTAAGCCGGTCCCAGACTGTCTCAATTCCTTCCTTTTCAGCCTTGCCCAGCATCTGTTGTGATGCCCGGTCAATGGTTATCTCATCAAACTTCATTACTTACCCTCCTCCAAGAACCGAAAATTTGTCAGGTACTGGTTTCTTTTATCCCTACTGAAAGCATCTATTTCAATGAATTTTATCGCTTTTGTAGGACACGCCTGTACACATGCAGGAACATCCTCATTAATACAGCGGTCACATTTTATGGCTGTGTTTTCTTCCCTTTGCTGCAAAATTGCTCCAAAGGGACATACCATGACACACATCCAGCAGCCCACACACCTGTCAGGGTTTACTTGCACAGTCTGTGTTTCCGCATCCCTGAACATGGCGCCTGACATACAGGCATCGATACACCTGGCATCCTCACAGTGCCGGCACTGCAGCGGAAAAGTTATCTTATCGCCAGTTTCAACACAGACCCGCCTTTTAGGCTTTTCCCCCTCAAATAACGCGCCTACAAGGCTTTTTGATTCTGAATGGGCAACTGCACAGGCAAGTTCACAGGATTTACACCCCAAACACCTGCTGATATCAATCATGACCTGCTTCATTCCTCCACCTCCTTTCTTCAAGATATCCCAGAAGTGTATATGAATTTTATGTTATTTTATATGTTATTTTCTGGCTTTTACCACTAATTTTCGCCACTTTTCAGAATTATCCTGCATAACATTTTCAATAATTAAAGGGACCGCCCCTCAGTCATTTAAGACTTTCGGGTCAGCCCCATGCTTCACTTCACTTCGCTCCGCTCGTGGTACAATATTATTCAGCCTTTACGGGCTTCTTGCCCATTTCCTGCAAAACCTCATTTAACAAATCAACCTGCACAAATTCATTTAAGGGTAAATCTTTAAAATGACCTTCCTTGCTCATATATTCATGCAACCCGGCAGCATAATTCATGCCGGGATCATAGCTAACCGCCGCCTCCTGCCAGGACTTTTCAAATTTATCCAAAGTATTTTGCTTTTCCAGGTCTTCTTTGGCAGCCCCTTTATCAGCAAACCATTTAATACGCAGTTCCCTGTTCAATGCAGGAAGTTCATCCCGTTGTTCCATGGCCTTGTCTGTTGACATTACATGAGCCTGCAAAAAGGCTTTAACCAAATCGGGGTTATTATTAATCAGCTCTTTTTGTGCCGCCAGCCAGACCCGGGGCTGAATTTCGCCGAACAAGCCATCCGGGTTAAGTGAAAAGACATGACTGCCTGACACCTTACTCAAAGCTGTGGGAAGGTTATTGGCATTATCAAAGTTAACAATAGCGGCATATTCCCCGTCTGCATAATTCTGCCAGAGGTTACTGATTATGTTGTCCCAGACCACTTCTACAGTACCTCCATATGTACTGGTCCCCAGCCCCACACCTGCTAAAACCCTGTTCAGTTGAAAATCATCGGCATACCTAAGATTTGCTATCCCCACTTTTTTCCCATCCAGATCTTTAAGAGATTTTATTTCGGGCCTTGCAACAAGATTTACGTCATTGGACTGGACGCTTCCGGCAATAACCGTATATTTGTCACTACCGCCGTACTTTGATTTTCCGGTGTTATAAGTTGTAAAAGCGGTATGAGGAATATAAATGAATTCCGGAGCCCCTTTTTTCCTGTCCAACATGGGATATACTTCCTGAAGGCCGTGGGCATCGATGAATTCAACCCTTTTTCCTATCTTCTCCATTTCCTCAGCAAAGATTGGGTACTTCTGATTAATAAAAACCTGGGCTGAGCCATTGGTCATGGCTACATAGGCAATGCTCAGCAAATCTTTGTCTTTGATAACATCCCGGCCAATTTCAGCATTTGTCTCAACTTCTACAACTTCCGGCTGGGTCCCCTGGGTTTCCGGACTGCCGGGCCCACTTTGGGTTCCCGATTCGTTTTTACTGCCGCATCCAACGGCGCCAATGGCAATCACCAGGATTAAAATCATTACTAAACTTTTCTTATACAAGAGTAAATTCCCCTTTCTTTTTATCAAGAGACCACGCCAAGGCGCGGTCTAAACGTGGTCTTGGTGTGGTCTGTCTGCTACTTATACCATATTTCGGTCCGGTAACCGAGGTTTCCGGGTCCTGTGCCATCAGCTAAGACCGTGTTAAAACATCTGATGGTAATAAATCTGCCTTCCTTCTCAAACTCCTCAGAGAAGTAAACTGCTGTGTCTGACGGCATTCCTGACTTAAGTATCCAGCCATCGGCCTTTAATTGGTTATAGTAATAATTCCATACTGTGTCCGGAGTAATATCAGCTCTTCTGGACGATATAACCACCTGTCCGCTGCCGTAACCCACCGGAGTCGCAGATTCCCCGGCGAAAATGGATGCTTCCATTGGAGTACTCCACAGGAAGTTGTCATTAAGAGGAATGTCTCCCGGGAACTTATCAGCAAAGACCATGTTATGCCCCTGCCTGTGGCATCCTGCACATTCCAGGCTGTCACGGGCAACGGTTCTCTTAACGTCATTTAGGGAGCTGGTGTGGCAGGTATCACAGCTGTAATTCCTGCCTGCAGTTGTTGTATTGCTTATATGCTCTGATGTAAGTTCTGCCTTGTGGCAGGTCTGGCAGTTGCTGTCAAGGCTGCTTGTATGTACTGTTCCATGGTCAGCGTTCTCATGACAGGAAAGGCAGTTCTTGTCATTATTTGCAATAGCGCTCTTTACCATGGTATCAGTGCTCATATGGCACGTGTTACAGGTTATCGGATTCCCGCTGCCGTCAACCCTGCCATCTCTGGCATGCTCCCTGGTAAGAGAAGTCGAGTGGCATTTGGCGCAGTCTGAGTCAGACACTTTATGAAGGTCAGGGATATCGTGGTTATCCATAACCATGGTAGCCTTATACAGGTAGCCCACATGTGCCTTGGCCTGGGAACCGGGCTGGTGACAGATCACACAGTCAAAGATCTCCCGATTCTGTTTTACCCTGATAGGGAACATGGTATCGTAACCGGCAGCGCTATATTCAATATTTTTAGTGTAACCATGGCCCTCTCCCCAGTCCTCTGCTTCATCAGGGTCACCATGGCACTGGGCACAACCTGCATATGCTGTAATATAATCGTGGCACTCCCCGCAATTGGCGCTGTGACTGCCGGAAAACTGCAGTTTCCGGTGCATGGAGCTTTCAATGGGAATGCTGGTATTGCTGACATCGTGGCAGGCCATGCAGTTGGTATAATTGGCATCAGCCATATCAGGATACCGGTTAGAATTGGTGTAGAACTTCCATGTCTTTGTGGTAACCAGTCCCTGGTCGTCAACCGCAGTAAGGACAACAGTATGGTAGCTTTCATCACTCAGCGGCTGGGATGGTTTATATGATACCTTCCCCGAAACCGGGTCAAAGCTGTGGTTTACTATAACCCCGTCCAGTTTCATATCTATTGATCCAATAGTTCCATTGGGATCCCTGACCACTGCCGATATTTCCGGTTCCAGACACTCAATGCCATATTCAAGTGGTGCGAATCCTGTGATAACCGGCGGTGATACTACAGTAAAGGTTACCGGATATTCTTTCGAGTTACCCAGCTCATCAGTGTAGTTGAGGGTCATTATATATTCACCGTCTCTGATTACACTTTCGTGACTCAGATAAGCTTCAGTCCTGTCTGTGATAATGTAGTCCCCTGTACAGGAATCATTATAACCACGGTAACGCAGGCCAAGATTCATAGCATCCAGTGACACGATACTGCCATTTAGGGTTTCAGTTCCCCTTAAGTTTGCCGAAGCGCCCTGGATATTAATCAGGTCATGTAACTGTGCGGTAAATTTGAGGATTCCGTTGGTAATCACCAGGCCGTTATCAAATGATTTTGCAGTACCGGCAACACCGGTATTATCAGTCCGGTAAAGGAAGAACTTCATTTCCGGAGGTGTGGAGTCTTTGATGAAATTCCACGTCTGTGAACCGGTATTGCCCAGAATATCCTTAACCTCAACATATACCGAGGTATTCCCGTCCGGAATGCTTCCGGCAAAAGAAACCGTTCCGGCAGCAGGATCAACCACCGGGTCCACTGGCTGTCCGTTTACCTGCATCAAAGCACTGGCCCAGTTTATCCCATTCCCGTCACTTGCGGTGACCGAAATACCGTTGCCCTTGTTTTTACTGCCGGCAGCCGGAGAAATAGCGGTAAATTTTGGGGCCACCCCAACAGTAAAGGACCATGTTTCGGTCATTACATTGCCTTTGGTATCAGCTATGCTGACCTCTGCAGTGTGAGTCCCGTCTGCCAGCCCTGAAGCCGGAACACTAACCGTTCCTTCCCTGTAGCTGTCAACTACCCAGACCGTCTCAGTCCAGCTGCTGCAGGAATCTCCATAAGTCCTGGTCTCACTGTGGCCCTTAAATTGAAATACCGGGGCAGCCGGAACACCGTCAATTTTGGCCCGGACGCTGGCCTTATCAAGGTTATCCTGGGTATCTCTAACCAATAATGACACATCCGGATTTGAGACTCTTACGGTTCCCCCTTTTTCAGGGGTCCAGGCAACAGGCTCAGGTGAAGAGGTATCTGTATTAAACTGCCAGGCAGTGGTACCCAGGTTCCCTGAAGTGTCACTCACTTCCAGATATGCCTGATAACTTCCGCTGGGGAAACTGCCGTCATAATAAACCGTGTTTGTCATGCTGTCAACAGTATGTGATACAAGTGTCCCGTTTATCTTCATAACCACCGTATCCCAGTCAATGGCATTTGAATCCTGAATCACTGCAGAAACCCTGGTCACCCCGCCCTTACTGCTCCCTGCAGCAGGTACAAACCCGCTGAACGAAGGCGGTGTGCCTATATTAAATGCCCATGTTTCAGTCATGGTATTTCCTTTTGTATCAGCTATACTCATTTCCACAGTATGGCTGCCATCCTTAAGGCCGGAAGCCGTAAAGCTTATTGTTCCCTCCCTGTAGGTATCAACTACCCATACGGTCTCAGTCCAGCTGCTGCAGGAGTCGCCAAAGGTCTGTGTTTCATGATGTCCTTTAAACTTAAATACCGGCGTTACCGCAACACCGTCCAGCTTGGCCCTGGCGCTGGCCTGATTCAGATTGTCCAGGGTGTCCCTGACCACGAGAGAAACCTGCTGGCCGGCGCTCTCTACAGAGCTGCCCTGTTCCGGAGTCCGGGCAACCGGCTCAGGAGAACCGGTATCTGTAGTAAACTGCCAGGTCTTTGTGCCCAGGTTTCCATCTGAATCTGCGGCCTCCAGATGAACATCATAACTGCCGGTGGGAAAACTGCCGTCAAAATAAACTGTATTTGCTGCTGCATCAACAGTATGTGCTGCCGTTTCCCCGTCTATCTTCATGACCACAGTATCCCAGTCAACCGGATTGGTATCAGTTATCACGGCAGAAACCCGGGATACTGTTCCCTGAAAGCTGCCGGCCCCGGGTACCAGTCCGCTGAACGATGGCGGCGTGCCTACTGTGAATGACCATGTTTCGGTCATCGCATTCCCTTTTACATCAGCTATGCTTACTTCCACAGCATGCAGTCCATCTGCAAGTCCGTCGGCTGAAAAGTTTACCGTTCCTTCTTGGTAGCTGTCCACAACCCATACTGTCTGGGTCCATGTACCGCAGGAATCACTATATATCCTGGTTTCATTATGTCCTTTAAATTTAAACACCGGTGTTACTGCTTTACCGTCAATTTTTACTTTAAGAGCAGCTTTGTCAAGGTTGTCCAGCCTGTCACTGATGCTCATGGAAACCTGCTGACTGGCTGAAGAGATAACAGCATCTCTGGCAGGAACCAGGTTTGCCAGGTCAGGTGCGGCATCAACCGTAAAAGTCCAGGAATCGGTTTCATCACTGCCTTTTATGGAATCATAAACACTGACATTAACCGTGTAATCCCCGTCTGCCAGCATTTCCTGAGGAGTATAAGACACCAGAGCGCTTCCCGCTGATATATCAATTAAAGGCTGCACAGGTTGGGAATTAAGTGTCATGCTTACAGTATCAGCAGAAACCATTCCTTCGGTAAAGGAAATTTTGACCCCGATATCGGGTGCTGCATTGCCGACAGTACTTCCTCCCGCCGGATACCGATCGCTGTACGAAACCCCGCCGGCAGCAGCAGCTGCAGCGACATAACCGGAGACAGCCACAGCAAGAATAAGTAAAATCAGTATAATCCTTTTTGGAAGGCTCATCAAACGATAAGCATTAACAATTTTTTCTGTCAAGACATTTCCCTCCCTATTCGCCTTCGCTGTGTCCTGTCGTTTTCTACGGTTTTGTATGTACTATTGAAAATAGTATTTTATCAATAATAGTATACAATAATATTGGTAATTTTTCTACCTCTTTCCCTTATTTTCTTCCCAAGCTTTGCCTCTATTAATATACCAAAAAGACCGGCAAATTGCCGGTCAATCATTTGCAGGGAGTATTATCCCGCCACTTTTCCTTAAGCTGAAGTAACTTTTCATCCATTGAAACCCTGCTGTTTTCGTCCCCTGTTTTGCTTTCGCCCACTATTTGGTTTTCCCCGCTTCTCACCGCGGTTTTTTCCTGCAGCATTTCACCGGATTCATCCATTTCCTGCAGAATCATTCTGGCCTTCTGGTGATTTGGCAACTGCCTCAGAGTTTCCCGGAAATGTTTTATGCAGAGTTCTTTTTCTCCCAGACTCCTATATGAACATCCCAGATAGTAATGGGCTGTCCCGTTATTTTTATTAATATCAAGTGATTTATTCAGACTTGCAATTGCCTCCCAGTATTTTTTCTCTCTTAAATAAGCCACGCCAAGGTTTTTCCACAGATGTGCCAATTTAGGCGCTATTTCTACCGCCTTCTGGTGCATCAAAACAGCATCCCCGCCGCGCCTGATTTTAAGATAAATCCGGCCCATCTGGTCATATACATATTCCAGCCTGGGGTTTATCTCAGCCACCTTCTGAAGTGTTTCCAATGCCTTGTGAAAGTGTTTCTTGCCTGTATAAGCAAGACTTAACTGATACCAGGCAAACTCAAAGTTAGGGTTAAGTTCCAGGGCTCTATTCAGGGCTGCGATGGCTGCATCCCAGTTTCCCAGCGAATTATAGGCTTTACCCAGGCAAAAGTATCCTTTCCCGTGCTTTTCTTCCAGGTTAACCAGTCTGTGCAAATAAGCAACCGCATCTTCATACCGCTGCTGTTCACAGGCTATATATCCCAGCCGGTACAGCGCCTGGACATAATTTGGATTGTAGTGCAGGGCATTCTCAAAAGACCTGATAGCCTCTTCAATCCGCTTTGACTTCATATAGGAATAACCGAGCCCGTAATGTGCCAGGTACATGGAGGGGTCAAGTGCAATCGCTTTCATGTATGCCGCGACTGCCTCCCTGAACATTTCAGCCCGGGTATAGGTATAGCCCAGCCTTAATAATGACCAAATATCCTGGGGATTGTTTTCTACTGCCTTCAGGTATACTTCTATTTGTTCATGTATACTGCTGAAATCATCTTTTTTCAAAAACAACCCTCCCGCAAACTAAACCATTTACTTTTAAACTTATGATGTAATCTTATATTTATGACTACATCTGTAACTTGGTCAATCTGCGCCGGGCTCGAAAATCCTAAATTTGATCGATTTTAATTTGCCTTAATCTCAACCCTGCTTCCTGTCCCGTCCTGCTGTGCCGGGATTACTTCCAGACTGCGGGGCAGCCTGTTTCTTAGTTCAGGCACATGAGTTATCACACCTACCATCCGGCTGCCATCATGAAGCCTTTCCAGAGTACCCATGACAATCTCCAGCTTTTCCTGGTCAAGGGTGCCAAAGCCTTCGTCAAGGAAGAAGAAACCCAGTGGGTATTGCCCCTTTAGCTGAATCTTTGATGAGAGGGCCAGAGCCAGGGCCAGTGAAGTGAGGAAGGTCTCCCCTCCTGACAGGGTATTGACAGGCCTCCTCTGTGAACCGCTGTAATCATCCCGCATCACGAAATTACCGCTTTCGTCAAGTTCCAGGCTGTATCTCTGTCCGGTAAGGGCCCCCAGCCTGAGGGAGGCTTCAGCAGCCATATCTCTCAAATGTTCTTCAGCGAGAAACTGAACGTATTTTCTTCCTTTGAGCAGACTTATCAGTTTACCCGCCAGTTCCCTCCTGCGCAGGAGATACTTCTTTTCCTCCCTGAGCTGATTCCAGATGCTGTGTTTTTCCTTTAGCACTGCCAGTTGGTTTTTCAGCACACCTTCTGTCCTCACGGCTTCAGCATATTCAACGGCCAGTTTCTCGAGGCTTTCCCTGGCCAGCTCCAGTTTTTCGCAGTCAAATTCCGCGGCCCCAATTTTGTTCTGCAGTCCCCTGATGCCTTTATCCAGGTGATCCAACTGGTTATCATACTCATTGATTGTGTTTTGTATCCCACTCCGCTCGCCAGGTTCAATAAGGGCCTGCCTGAGGTCTGTAATGCTGTCAAATCCCTCATTGGCAACCTGAGCCCGAAGCTCGCTGCGCAGCCGGTCCAGGCTCTCACTTAACCCGCTCATACCCGCAGCAGCTACAGCCAAATCCCGGGATATTTCCTGTTTCTCGTGCTGCAGCGATTCCCATGTTTTGCGGGCCTCGGTAAGCTCTCTCTGGAGTAAAGCAATTTGGTCCCTGACCTCTTTCTCAAAAGCGCGGGCAGTTTTCCCGCCGGTTATTTCAGTTAACCCGGCTTGCTGCTCCAACAGACTTTTGCTTGCCGCATTCTGCGAGTTTTCCAGTCCGGCTTTTTCAGCAGCCAATTCCCTGTACCTGGTCCTCAATTCGAAGAGTTCTGCTTCAGCAGCCCTGATGTTTTCTTCAGATACCCTGATTTGGTCCTCCAGGGACTTAACATTGTTTTCTGCATTTACCAGGGTGTTTCTGGCTTCACGGACCTTTCCCCGGTCCCGGCAGGGGTCCCAGGGCAATCCGAGTATATCGCCAGTCTCAGTTTTAGCGGCAGCCTCAGCCAGCAGTGCTAAGGCTGTGGTAAACTTCGCCGCTGCTGCTTCTACAGCCAGGGTCTTTGTTTCGCGGTTAGGCAGGTATTCTGTTTTAATATCTGCCAGGATGTTTTTGTAGGTATTATATTCTATCCCCGTTTCGCGCTGCCATACCAGCAGTTGTTCCAGTCTCTGCCCGGCCTCTGCAGCCCTGGACCTGGCATCTTCCAGCCCACTATCTCCCCCGTGAGCTTCTGCCGCAAGCTGGGGATGATTTAATGACCCACATACCGGGCAGGGCGCTCCGGTCCGCAGCCGGTTTGCCAATGCCCCGGCCATGTTCCCTGCAATTACTCCTTCCAGGATTTGAGCCTGAAGCCGCTTAGTGTCGGTAGCCTGACTGACAACAGCGGCAGCCTTATTCATCAGGTCTGCTAAACCATTTTCACCCGGTTTTGCGTGCTTGACTTCCATGTTTTCAGACAGCATTTGTAATACTTTTTCTTCCTGGGCAGAAAGCGCCTTTTGTTTTCCCGCCAGCGCATTTTTTACTTCAGTTTCCTGTTTTTCGGCTCCTTCGAGTTCAGCCAGGGCAGACAGACATCTTTCCATTGCGCCGCGGCACTCAAGAACCCGTAACAGGGCTTCACGTTTTTTCTTTTGGGAAGCACTTTCCTTACCGGTCTTTTCCAACAGCGCACCCTGTTTTTTACCTTGATCAAAAGCCATTGCCATCTGGCTGGTTTTCTCTTCAAGATCTTTTCTTATTCGACCGGTTTCTGCCTCCAACACCAAGACCTGTTTTTCAAATTCCGCTGCCAGGGCCGCCCGTGGCAGTTCTTTTTCCTTTAGGTCATCAATTAACGGCGCTTTTTTTTCTGCAGACTGCAGCCGGATTAAAACTTCTGCTTCCCTCTGCCCGGCATCTGCCTGTTTTTCTTCCAGTCGCTTTAAAACCATACCGGCATCTGTGGCTTTGCGAACATTTTCTGCCTCCTGCTCCAGGAGCCTGCGCAAAGGCTCAGCTTTGAGAGCCCTTTCGAGCCGCTCCCGCTGTTTATCCATGACCGGCCTCTCCGCATCCAGCCGCTGTTTTTCCTTTACCATTATCTCTAACTCGCTGTAAAGCCCGGCGGTTTTCTCCAATTCCCTGAATTCAATTTCAGCCTGCTTTCTTAACAGATCCTGGTGCATTACTGCCTGTACCTGTTTTCCCAGGTCAGCCTCAGCTGTGGCAATTACTTCCTCGGAAGCCTCACCGAGTTGGGCCAGGAGCCCATTATTAGTTTCCAGCCTGTTTTTCAAATCATTTTCCAGATCAGTTACCTTTTTTGATAACTGCTCCCCATATCTCTCTAGCCTCAATATGTTCTCCAGCATCCGTGCCCGCTCGCCGCCGGTTAGTTTGAGAAACTGGTCAAATTTCCCCTGAGGCAGGATTACTGCCCTCGAAAAGTCCTCATAAGACATCCCCAAAAGTTCCGCTACTCTGGCATCCACGTCACTCGCCTTATCTGCCAGGACAGAATCCGAAGAGGTTTGCACCAGCCTGGCATTCTTTATTTTGACAGAATCAGGGTCATGCCTGTCCCTGTGATAAAGCCGCTCGGTAAGATATCTTTCCCCACCCAGAGAAAACTCAAAAGAAACAGCAAGCTTATCCTCGTACTGATTCATTATGCCGCGGGTCCCGCTTTTGGCCCGGGTCACCTTTCCGAAAAGGGCCAGGGTAATCCCGTCAAGAATGGTGGATTTTCCCGCTCCTGTCGGGCCAAATACCCCAAAAATACCGGCGGCGCCTAACTGCCCAAAGTCAATTACCTGTTCATCGCGGTAGCTCTGCAGTCCTCTGAACTTAAGCATCACCGGCTGCATCGGCATCACCTCCCTCAAGGAGTTCCAGGAACATCTCCACCAATTCCTGTTCAGGGAATGCACCTGTTTCCCTGGCAGCGAACCGCCTGAACTTTTCTTCTGCCGAAAGCTCCGAGAGCCGCCGGACGTTACCGGTTTCTTCTTCACTGACCCCTGGAAGCAGAACCCGGATACTGATTACACCCGGGTGCAATTTCCTTATATCAACCACCTGTGAGGCAGTCAGCGGTTCCGCGCTGGCGATTTCCATATCGGCCCACAAATGTCGGTTTTCCTCAGATTCACACCAGCTATAAGCCTCCTGATAGCAGGAAAACCTGAGAGAGCGCAGGGGCTTTCCGCTGGTAAGGCATAAAGTGCCCACCTCTGCTATTTTTCCCGGAAATGCATCAATAATGACAACCTCCTTTTGCCTGTCAGCCTCTGAAAAGCTATAACAGAGAGGTGATCCCGAATAACGGCTGGGTACCGGGCTGCCGCCAACCTTCTGGGGGCGGTGCAGGTGGCCCAGGGCTACATAGTGGGCATTAGCCGGCAGAGCGGCGGGTTCCACCACATAGGCTCCGCCCAACTGGATTTCCCGTTCTGACTCCGAGGCCCTGCCGCCAAGAACAAACAGGTGACTCACAGCAAGGTTTACTGTATCATCCCGGAAGTGAGCCGCTCCTTCACTGAAGGCCAGTTTGACCCTTTCCGAATAGGCTAGCTGCATGTCCTTATCCTCAAGGGATCCGGACAATATCTCATTGAGCCTCTGTTCAGAGGGATATGGCAGGACAACTACCAAGGCATGCTCACTGCAGCCGGGAACCGCAATTTCCGCCCAGCCGGGCCCGCCTTTTACCATAGCGCTCCCTGTTAGCTCTTCACCCGGATAACCGTAAAGATAGATGCCGTGCTTTTGTGCTATGGGATTGGCGGCATGAAGCCGGTCCGGACTGTCATGATTTCCGGCGATGGCAACAACGCCCCTGAGACCGTTTCCGGCAAGCCGTTCTACAGCCTCATAAAACAATGCCTCGGCCTCCGCCGGCGGGTTATAGGTGTCAAACACATCTCCGGCAATTAAAATCAGATTAATCCCGTTTTCGTCAACAATGGCACAGAGTTCATCAATAAACAGGCGCTGCTCCGGTATCCTGCTCCTGCCTTCCAGGGTGCGGCCGAGATGCCAGTCTGATGTATGTAGAATTTTCATTGTTTAAACATCTCCCCTAACACTTTACTTCACTGCCGGCTGCAAAAAAGTACAGGTATTTCTCCTTCACCGGTCTCTTGAGTATCCGTTCCACCGCCATGCCGTATAGACGCAATTGGCCCTGGTATTTCTTTGCGGTTTCTGCTATTCCTCCAGGTGGAATGTAGTCGGTCTTGTAATCAATAAGGCTATATCCATCAGCATCTTCAATCAGGCAGTCAATGACACCCTGAACTATCACCTTTTCCTCTCCGCTGCCGCCTAGCACACCTGCAGCGTCACTATCACCTGTGGCAAAATATATTTCGGATACCGGCACAGCCATAGTGAATGCCAGTTCCCGTTTAACTCTAAGGGCAGATTTCATCTTGTGCCCCAGAGGCCCGTTAAAGAACTTCAGCACAGCAGTGATGTTGACGGCTGCCGCCTGTTCAGCTGTAAGCATCCCGGCTGTCTGCATGCTCTGTACCTGCCGGACGATAGTGTCATGATCCATCTCTTCTGCCAGTGTCAGATGCTGCATCACCAGGTGCATGGCCGAGCCTTTTTCCGCTGCCGACAAACCGGATACCCTTTGCAGGAATTTGGGCCTGACACCTTGGATAGCTGTGGTTTTCTCTGTTTCTTTATCTGTTGCTGAGCCTGCTTCCACTGCTTCATTTACTTCGTCTACTTCCACTGCTTCCTCTGCCGCTTCAGCAAATCTTTGCTTCATTTCCGTTACCGAAGCCTTGGCAGGGATACCGGCAGATTCTGTGCAGGGATATTTCCAGTTAAGGCTGTTTTCCAGGAATTCACCATAGCGGTCTTCAACTGCAACCGGTTCCAGGTGTCTTACCTGTGCCATAAATTGCTCATGCTCACAGCCCGTCTCAGGCAATACAGCTAGGGATGCCCGTGGCTCAGGGATGATTATTTCCCACCTCGTAATATCAGCCAGGACCGCCCAATCATCCCCTGTTTCGGGGGATATTTTTCTCAGGGCGGCGCCGTCGGGATGTCTTGACAAAGCAGGACCTATCCAATCCAGGTAACTCCTTGCCGACATCAGCGCGGTTTCTGGCAGAAAGCGCTGTTCCGGGTCGGCTCTGCGACCTGTTTCACACCACCCGAGAGCTGCCCTGGCCAGGTTTGGCACTGTTCCTACCAGGACCAGCTTTTCCCTGGCCCTTGTAAGCGCTACATACAGTATGCGCAGCTCCTCGGCCAGGAGTTCCTTTTTCAGGCATAGCTTAATGGCATGCTGAGCAATAGTCGGATAGGTCAGGCGCAGCTCTGGGTCCACAACCGGCAGCCCCAGGCCCATTTTCTTATGCAGCAGTGATTTTTTACTGAGATCTGCGGTATTAAACTGTTTACCCAGTCCGGCAGCAAAAACCACCGGAAATTCAAGCCCCTTGCTCTTATGAATGCTGATAATCCGGACCACATCTTCATTCTCACCCAGCGCCCCGGCAGTTCCCATGTCACTGCCTGTTTCCCGGAATCTTTCGATAAACCTGAGAAACCTGAACAGACCCCGGAAACTGGTTGCCTCAAACTGGCGGGACCGGTCATATAAGGCACGCAGGTTCGCCTGGCGCTGGGCGCCCCCGGGCATGCCGCCCACATAGGCGAAATACCCGGTTTCATTCAGCAGCCTCCAAATAAGGTCTGAAAGGGGTCCCCTTCTTGCCAGGGTCCGCCAGGTTTCCAACCGCTCCAAAAATGCCCCCAGTTTGATACCGATACCTGTACTGGAGGCAGCACACTTCTGCACCGCATCATAATAATCACCTTTACTGTCATGGGTGCGGACAAAAGCCAGTTCATCGGCGCTGAGCCCAACCACCGGAGAGCGCATGACTGCGGCCAGCGGGATATCCTGTCTCGGATTGTCTATCACCCTCAGGAGTGACATCATTGTCTCTACTTCAACAGCTTCAAAATATCCTGTGCCCAGATCGGCATAAGCCGGAATTCCCATAACCCTGAATTCCTCCAGAAATACATTTGCCGTATTCCTGGTTGTCCTGAGCAGAACAACAATATCGCGATACCTGACCGGCCGGTAATCCCCGGATTTCCCGTCAAACACAAAAAGACCCGGAGTGTCGTCATCTTTTTTCCCTAACACCATTTCCCTTATTCTCTTTGCAGTCACCCGCGCCTCCCGCTGAGTGGCATCCAGGTCTTCCGGTTCATACTCCATGCCGGAGTCAGAATCCCCGTCCTGGGGCAGCCCTTCGGACTGCGGCAGTTCTTCAGCCTGCGGCAGATCTCCATCACCGGAAACATTATCCTTTTCCAGCAGATATACTTCAATAGGGGTATCGGCCGCACTATAAACACCGGCTGCACAGTCAGGGTACTGCGCCCCGGGGACTAATTCCGCCTTTTGATCATAGACCAGTCTATCAAGGGTTCCGCTCATTAGCTGCCTGAATATATAGTTAACAGCAGCCACAACTTCACAACGGCTGCGGAAATTCCGGGTCAGATCAATTCCCCTCTCAGGCCCCCCCTGGGAGCGTGGGTATTGGTGATACTTTTCCAGAAACAAATCAGGCTCTGCCAGCCGGAACCGGTAGATACACTGTTTGACATCCCCAACCATAAACCGGTTGGTGGCATTCTCCCCTGTTCCGGAAACGAGATTCAGAATTGTTTCCTGGACCTCATTTGTATCCTGATACTCATCGACAAAGACCTCCGTAAAATACTCCTGCATTTCACAGGCTGCATCTGAGGGGATTATCCTGCCGGGAACTGAGGCCGGGTCCATCAGTATTTTCAGGCAGTAATGCTCCAGGTCTGAAAAGTCAACCAAGGAGCGGTCATTCTTGGCTTTGGCATATCTTTCCCTGAATTCCATGGTCAGACAGGACAACCGCTTCACCAGAGGCGCCATCAATACAAGGTCTGCAGTCAGGTCTGCCGCCGGTCGGGAGAAAAAATCGGCCCTGATTCTATTAACCGTCTTCTTCACTTCATCCCGGCTGTGCTTTACTTTGTCCCGGGCATATTCGTCTATATCACTGCCTTTGCAAGGCTTCAGCTTACTAAACAGAGCGCTGTTAATTACGCTGTACAGGGCATCCCAGGAGCTTGAAGCAGCCTTCAGCAAATCGTCAACCAGAAGGATGTCATCATTGAGGTTCTGCAGGTAGACAGCAGGACCGCCAGGTCTGGATGCTGTCCGCACGGCGTCAGCCAGGATGTCACCGCATCCCTTAAGAAGCAGCTGCACTGATTCCTTTATGGAACGGCCCCAGTCAAGGGCCTCAGGGGCTCCCCCCCCCGCAGCCAAGTACTTATCATAAATACCTTCCAGCCACTCTTCAGGCCACGGATTGCTGTGAGAAAACTCATAGAGTTTCAGGACCATGTCCTGAAGAAAGCTGTCATCCCGTAAGCCGCCATATGCATCCACCAGCTTAAGGAACTCCTCATCTCTGTTCTCATAACAGTCTTCGAATAACTCCCCCAATACCTCCAGGCGCAGCAGGGCAGCCTCATTATCATCAGCTATCCTGAAGGCAGGGTCCAGGTCTGTTTTATAAAAATACCGGCGCAGAATGTCGAGGCAGAAGGAGTGCAGGGTAGTTACCGAAGCCCTGTTTAGCAGGGTCAACTGGCGCCTTAAGTGCAGGGAATCGGGGTTATTGTTGAGTTCCCGGGCAATAGCGGCGCTTATCCGCTCCCGCATTTCAGCAGCCGCTGCCTTAGTAAAAGTCACCACCAGCAGCTTGTCCACATCAATAGGGTTGTAGATATCAGTAACCTGCCTGATAATCCGTTCCACGAGCACGGCGGTTTTTCCGGCGCCTGCCGCCGCAGAAACCAGGAGGTTACAGCCTCGTGCAGTTATGGCATCACGCTGTTCCGGTGTCCATTTCGGAGCGCTCATGATTTACCTCCTTCCCCGGCAGCTGTCATTGATATCCTCTGCCAAAGCTCATTTTCCGGGACAGGACGCAGGACCCTGAAAAGATTGCCTTCCATGAGGGTATCAAAACTGCATACAGGTTTGAACCGGCAGTATTGGCAGGCATTTTGATGCCGCATTTTATAAGGACTGATATTGACATTGCCACCAAGAACTCCCTTTCCGTAATCCTGAAAAATCGTCTCCACAAAACGGCACAGCAGTTCAAACTGCTTTTCTCCAATGACCGGTGCGCTGCTGTAAAAAGTCCCGTCATTCTTTATCCCGACCGGAAATAGATCAGAATAGCCTGTCTCAGTCCAGGCATCCATTAACCGGAATACAGCCCGGTTATCTAACAGCAGTCCCTTCATCTTCAATTTTAGAGCAACTGCTCTCTCAGCCTCTGCGGCTGTCATTGGTCCAGGGACCGGCAGCAGAGGATCGGTAACAGTGAAGTAGAGAATCCCGGCAGGCTTTACCAGGCAGCCTTGGGCCTGGGCTTTAGCGAAATACTCCAGAGCAACATGAAGATATGTAATCAACTGCAGGCTCAGCCCGTAATAAACCTCTTCAAGGTTTAAGCGGCGGTCTCCTGATTTATAGTCAATAACCCTCAGATAAATGCTGTTTTCAGAAACAGCCTGGTCAAGCCTGTCAATACGCCCGGCCAGTTCCAGGGTTTCACCCCCCGGAAGCTGAATAATCTTTGCCGGCATCAGACCTCCCGGCCCAAAGGATATTTCCAGCCCACACGGCCTGAAGCTGCTGCGGCGCGCATGGTCGGTAAGTATCAGGGCAGCCCTGTTAACCGCCCTTTTAAGTTTCCCGGCCAAGTGCCGGTATCTGGCGCTGCTCAATAGAATTTGGTTCTGCAGTCCCGGTATCAGCTCATCAACTGTCTGTTCACTCAGCCGGAGACATTCCTCCCTGCTCAGGTTACCCCAGTCGTCCCCCTTCCGCTCCACCGCCTGGGCAAACCCCTTCAGAGCGGCATGGAAAAGTTCCCCCATATCGGGGGCTTCCAGACGAAACGTATTCCTTTCTTTCAGCTTTAACCCGTAAGAAGAAAAATGCGCAAAAGGGCAGGATACAAAACGCTCTATCCTGGAAACACTGGCCTTGATGTTTTTCCCGTAAAGCATACTGCTGGTACTTCTTGAGAGGTTTTTTTCGGTATTGTCTCCAAATACCGCATTCATGACCTGTCCGGCCTTACCCGAACCATCCCTTAAGATAAACCGGTTATAAAGCTCCCACCAGATACCGTGAACCGGCCTTCCCGTTCTGGCATCGCGAAGCCTTCCAGCCAGGTATGACAGTGCTCTCCCCGGATGAACCAGGAATTCAATGCCCTCAGCCTCACTACCGGTAAAGGGCTCTACCTGAAAACCGTCTTCCCTGACCCCAGGAAGCAGTTCCCTGATCCTGGATATCACCGGTGATACTCCAATGGCCCTGCCCTCGTCATCAGCCAGCGGGTAACTAACCCACAACCGCTCACTGGCCCTGGTGAGGGCAGTATAAACCAGGAACTGTTCCTCAAAAGACTTTTTCCGGCTTCCCGGCGCTAAACTTATTCCCGCCAGTTCCAGCCTTTCCCTTTCAGTATCATTAAATATCCCGTCATCAGAAAGCCTGGCCGGAAACACCCCATCACTGGCTCCCAGGATAAATACGTTTTTAACATCCGGGTTGCGGGAGCGGTCAAGGGATCCCACCACCACCTGGTCAAGCCCGGGAGGTATCATGCCAAGTGTCAGGCCGGCAAAACCTGCTTCCAGGATTCCGGCATATGTAGGCAAATCTGTCTGCTCATCTCCCAGGGCTTCGACCACCTCATCAAATAAATCAATAACACTTTTCCAGACCTGGGTATGCTCCCTGGCAGATACTATATTACCTGCACAATGATCGGTTTCGCGCCACCTTTTAATTGTATTCCAGGCCCCCAGGTCTTCCAGCAGTTCATACAGAATAGCTGTCATCTCCCGAACATTCCCGGCAGTATCAATTTTACGGCAAAAATCCGTCAGCGCCCCGGCTGCCCTTCTCCTGGTATCGTTAATCTGTGCCAGCCCGGCCCTTTCTTCTTCAGTTAATTCCCGGTCATCTCCCAGGGTATTCTGTTTCCGGTAAGACCAATCCCGGTCGTCTGTCCACCGAAATCCCTTGATGCCGTTCGCTAACACGTAGTTTTCCAGCATATAGATACTTTCCCGGTCAACCGGAACCAGATCTGTTTTCAGATAGCGGAATACCGGCTCATAAGCCCAGTTCTTCACAGATGTTTCCAGTGCGGAACGAATCAGTTCAATCAAGGGATGGTGCATTACCTTTCGTTTGTGATCAATAAAAAATGGTATCTGGTGGTCTGTGAAAATACCGGTAATCAAGTCATGGTACATTTCCAGTTCCCGCAGCAAAACTGTGAAATCACGCCACCTCCTGCCTTCATCTCTGGCCTGGCGGATGATTTCCCGGGCACATGCCTCTACTTCAGCCCTTCTGTTGGCAGCAGCAGCAATTCTGACATTTCCCGGGTTTGGCGGATATTGCGGGGCCGGATAGCTGAAAAAGTATTTCTCCAGATGAGCCAGATCGCCTGCCGAACAGAAACGCCGGGGCGGCTCATCAGAGAATGTGACCGGGCTGGCAATTTTCACCTGCAGCCTATCCCCGATCCCTTTCAGTTTGTTATAAGTCTCCCATACAGGGTAAAATACATCGTTCTCGGTAAGGTTTTCCGCCACACTTGTGGAATCAATACAAAGAGATATGTTTACTGCACCGGTTGACTGCACGATGGCCTCAATTACCTTCAGTTCCTGTGGCGTAAATCCTTTAAAACCGTCTATCCAGAATTCGGCCTGATTAAAGGTCTCGGCCTTGGGCATTTGTTCTGCCAGAAGGTTCAGGTAATCATCCGGATCTGTATAACTGTCTTCAAGTTGTTTTTCTAACTCTTTATACAAAAAAGCCATATCAGTTAATTTATCTGTCAGCAGCCGTCCGTTTTCTGCCAGCAGCGATGCCGCATTTTCCAGCTTCTCCGGTGATATCAGGTAAGTCTTCATTTCCCCGATACTCCTGGCAAGGCAGTCCGGAAAGCCGGGGCGTCCGGCAGTACTTCCAAACAATCTTAATTCATGCTTGTGCTTTTCCAGAAGGCGGCGCAAAATCATCCTTTTACCAAGTTCACCCACCGGTGTTCGTGCCGCTCCTCCGGTCTCCAGCAACACTCTGAAAGCAAGCCTGCGGAAGCTCAGGACCTGTGCCCTCACAGACCCCTCCAGGCCAAGCTTTGCTGACAGGTAATATTCCATCTGGAAGGTCGCCTGTTCCGGTACTAATATTATTATGGGGGACCCGTCCGGATTTCGCTCAAGCTCCTCCTGAACATATTTAAATATATATCCCGTCTTCCCGGCGCCGGCGCGCCCCAGTATAAACCGCAGTTCCAAGCCTTCCACCTCGCTTTGTCTGGTTCTAGGAACAATTCGCCACATTATTTAATTATTCCTTTACTATGGAAGTCAGGTAATGCTTTCCTGCCTCTTCAAACGCAAAAAAAATTGCCCCTCTTTAGTCAGGACAGTTATGCCGTTTATGGAATTATATTGAACATTTCCCTGCGAAAATAGTTTTCCAGAGATCCAAAGTGTTCTATCTTACCCCTGCTGGTAAAACCGTAAAATGATTTTCTTCTGATGCCAAACTCATTGTTGCACAGCGCTTTTTTCAGTTCCAGGGGACCAATCCCCAAAATTAGGTCACTGCCTGTATCAGGTTTTTTATTTGCGGCAGCAGGAGAAACACGCGCCAGACCAATCCTTTTTTCAAATGCATACCTTACGGCGCCTCTGTTGAAAGGATACCTTGAGGTAATGAATATTTTTCTGATATTATGCTCAGAAAAGTGTCTCAGACTGACTAAAAATCTTTTCAGGGTATCAACTGTAACAATCTCAGCATCATCGCAGTTGATGAACCAGTGCTTATAGTCTGCCAAGCCATTCCTGTAATTGTAGCGAAGCTCTGCCACTACATTAAACTGCCTACTGCCTGACAACCCCATTTCATAAATGGAGAAAACAACAGGTGATGCCATAAGTGACCTATCAAACAACCGGGCTTCACAAACCACTTTCAGCGCTGATAATACTTTTACCTTTAAGTCCCCTGAGGTCAATGACTTTTCCATAATCATAGCTGACTGGTTTATTTACCCACCTTTGAGCAAATACAGTCATAAATCTCCTTAGTTTCTTCTTGGTTGTCAGCAAACATTTTGCTTGTTTCCGCAGTAAAATAATGTTTCTCGCTGCCATCACCCACCACTAACCAGTGCCGTGAGCTTAAAGGCCTGACTTTCCCGAGCCAGACTGCTTCAAGTCTGGCTGCATCAATCGAAATATTCAAGGGGATTTCCCTACCTTTGTAGCCAAAATATTGAACCCCCTCCTGGGCTACTGTCAATATTCCGCTTCCGCTGATTCCGGTCAAGCCCGCAATAAGTGATACACTTCTCTTATGCCTGGCTGGAAAGGTTATGTTAGAAATAAGACACGGATTTTGAATCAACACCTTTTTTTGAACATCTCGGATAAGATTTCGTTTGCTTCTGATGTATACAAACACCAAAAAGATTGCAATAATGATTATAGATGGTATAATTGCTGTATCAGATAAAAGAAATGTATTGTGGCCGGAAATGTTCAAATCTCCTCAACTCCATCGCATTTAGTTTCGTTATCTGATGATATTATTACATATATTTCGGTTCGTTTCCTGTCATATGGGTTTGAAATGCAGGTTTCAAGGTCTGAAATGCGGTTTTCGTGGAATGAAATACGGTGAGGTGTTGTCCCGATGTTCCGCACTGATGCCGGAGAAATCTACCCTTGTTCCTGACGAAGTCCGGGAGCACCGCCAATTCGCCATCCGTACCCGCAAGGGGTAGGCCGGAAGCCGTAAGCCGCTAAAGCGGCAACGGCTCCGCACTGGTCAGTGGCGGCGCGGGCCTTCCGTGGCCCGCGTCCCGTACTTCGCTTAGCGGAACTGCGGTAATATTTCTCACGGCATCAGTGCTAGGAAAATCTTGGACAACACCTCACCGTACTGCAAAGTCATTTTAATAGCAGCTTAGAGGAAAAAAGTTCAAGGCGCAAAACCTTGAACATAAAAAACCCCTATTCCCAAGAAACTTAAAAACTAAGGAGGAGATAATATGGACTGGATGAAAACATATCATGAGGACCACAAATCAGTAATGATTCTGCTGGCCAAGTTTACCGGCAACGTAATGGACCTGAAGGCTGGGATGTCAACACCCAATACATTTGTTGAATTCAGAGAATTTGCCGATATTATCAACAATGTCATTATCCCTCATTTTAAAAGTGAAGAAACCAATATCTATGTTGAAATTAAAAAAAAGAGTCCTGCAGGGTCGGATTTCATTGATGATATGCTGCAGGAGCACGAAGAACTTTATTCTCTTTTTGATGCGTACATCACAGCTGTTGAGGCACAGGACACTGCAATAATCGTTGATATCAGCACGCGGCTTGAGCATGTTCTAAGACACCATATAATCAAAGAGGAAGACCAACTGCCATCTTTCCTAAATAACTAATGCTGTCAGTGGGCTTAAATTAGCGCCGTGATCAGTCAAGTCGTTTGTTGAGTCTGATTACTGACAGGACAAGTATAATTATAACAAATGCAGTTAACATCATGATATCTTTCCACAGGAAGGTGAAGCCAACCCCTTTTAATATAATTCCCCGTAATATCTGCAGAAAATAGGTCAGGGGCAGAGCATAACCAATCGCCTGGATTACCTGGGGCATCGATTCTCTGGGAAACATAAACCCTGACAGGAGTACACTGGGCAGTATGATAGCAAATCCTATCTGCATGGCCTGAAGCTGAGTTTTGGCAATTGTGGAAACAAACAGGCCCAGCCCCAGGGCGCCCATTAAAAATAGTAAAGAAAAAAACAACAGTTGGACGATACTCCCATTTACCGGCACATTAAACCAAAACACACCGAAACCTAAAATGATTAATACATCAACAAAACCTATCACTGTATATGGTATCAGCTTGCCGATTATGAGTTCTGCAGGCCTGACCGGAGTTATCAGCAGCTGTTCGAGTGTCCCCCTCTCCCGTTCCCGGACCAGGGCAAAAGCTGTCAGCAGAATTGTAATGTTCTGCAGTATCAGACCCACCAGGCCCGGGATATTAAACTTCATGCTCTCCATATCGGGGTTATACCAGACCCTGTATCTCAGATCCACCGCGGGCTGAAAATCACCGCCGGCACCTGCCTGCCTGATTGTTTTCACCTTTATATCATAGGACTCTTTCTGTGTGATTACCTGGGCTGTAGATAGCGCGGTGCGGGCTACCAGAGGGTCTGACCCGTCAACCAAAAGCTGCAGCGCTGCCTGTTCGCCCCGGTGCAGCTTAACCGCATAATCCGGGGGAATGATAAGCCCCACCTTGGCTTGCCCGCTATCAAGAAGACGGGTCATTTCACCGGTGCTTTCAACATACAGGTCAGGGTCAAAATATCCGGTGTTTCTGAAAACACTAATCATCTGCCTGCTTTGCTGGCTCTTGGACATATCCATGACAGCAGTTTTTATATGTTCCACATCTGTAGTTACTGCATAACCAAATATCAACAGCATCATTACCGGCACCACAAAAGCCATAACCAGACTGGGTGGGTCTCTTCTAATCTGAATTATCTCTTTTTTAACAATTGACAGTATCCTGCGTATGTTCATTATTTCCCTCCCCTTATGGGATTAAGGTCTCCCTTTCAAATAATTCCCTGACCCTGTTCAGCTCCTCGCTCCCCACTAACGCAATAAACACGTCCTCAAGGGTTTTATACCCATATTCCTTCTTAAGGTTTTCCGGTGTTCCATAAGCTGTTAATATTCCATTATGGATAAAGCCGATAGAATCACATAGTTCAGCCTCATCCATGTAATGGGTTGTCACAAATACTGTAATCCCGGAATTTGCAAGATACCTAATAATTTCCCAAAAAATCCTTCTGGAAACCGGGTCAACACCTGCGGTAGGTTCGTCCAGGAACAGCAGGGGCGGCCTGTGAAGCAAAGCACACCCCAAAGCCAGTCTCTGTTTCCAGCCCCCTGACAGCATCCGTGCCTGAAAACCCTCTCTGCCTTCAAGGCTGGCCAGTTCAATCACCTGAGAAATGCGCTGTTTCTGCTGTGAACGGTTCAGGCCGTAAATTCCCGCATAAAACTCCAAGTTTTCCATAACTGTAAGTTCCTCGTACAAACTAAACCTCTGTGACATGTATCCGATATTTTGTTTAATTTTCTCTGCCTGGGAGTATATATCATAGCCTAATACCTGTCCACTTCCAGAGGTCGGGGTCAGAATTCCGCAAAGCATCCGGATTGTGGTAGACTTCCCTGAGCCGTTGGAACCCAGAAACCCGAATATCTCACCCTTTTTTACTGCAAAGGAAACCTGACTAACCGCGACATGGTCTCCGAAGCTTTTGGTCAATTCCTTCACCTGAGCTGCAGTCTGCACTGTTATTCCTCCTGACTGGTCAGAATCCTGACATCTGCCGGAAGCCCCGGCTTAAAAATATCGTTTCCGTCAGTCACCATAATTTTTACTGCAAAAACCATGTTTACCCTTTCATCTTTTGTCTGAAGGTTTTTGGGAGTAAACTCGGCTTCAGGGGAAATAAAGGCTGCCCGGCCATGAAATATTTTCTCAGGAAAAGCATCAATACTGATTTCCGCCTGCTGCCCCAGTTTTATATGCGGCAATTCGGTCTCGCTCACGTAAACATCAATCCACAGGTCTCTGTTCACCAGCACGCTTACCAATCCGGCACCAGGTGCAACCACTTCCCCATTATTGAAGTTCACTGAACTTATAATCCCATCAACCGGGGCACAGAGAATCGTTTTTTCCAGGTTTGCCCTGGCTATTTCCAGCTCTGCCTGGGCCAACTCTACCCCGGCATCAGCGATATTGACCGTCTCCTTGGTCGCCCCGTTTTTCAACAGCTCAAGCTGCTTCTCTGCTGACCCTTTTTGCGAGGCAAAAGACTCATATTGAGCCTTTGCCGCTGCCAAACCTGTTTCAGCATCAGACAACTGCTGCTGGGTGGCCCCCCCCTCTGCAAACAGCCGTTTCAACCGCTCCAGGGTCTCGCCGGCATTTTGCATAGTATGCCTGGCTCCCTGCTGAAGAGAATCAAACTGGTTGACAGTGAACTCTGCCTGGGCTATCAATTGTTCTCTGCTTCCTGATTTGGTCTCCCTGGCTTTCTCAACGGCTGCCCGCAGCCCGGCCTCGGCCTTATTTACCTGGAGAGCCTGGACTTTAGAGTCAAGCCGCCCTAAAACCTCTCCCCTTTTTACATAAACACCCTCTTGAACAGTTATATCAGTAATCCTTCCCCCGGTTTCAGCGCTAACAGTCACCTCTGCGGCAGAGACAGTACCGGAAACATGGATTCCGTCATCAGTCTTGCTGCCACAGCCTGATGCTGTAAACAGAAATGATACCAGGACCGATAATGCGGCGCCTGTTAATAATATACCTGTCCTTTTTTTTGCAAAACTGCCATATAGTGTTATCATCCCTGTACACTCCCTCCTCCAGACCTCTTCCTGATTCCGTTTAAGTATATGTCTGCAATTGCATCGACAACTTTTTCGTCTTCAAAGGCAATGTATTTTTCACCCGCCAAATACTCTCTCCACAGCACAAAAATTCCTGTCATTCCGGCAAGAGCGCGTACCGCAATAGCAGGTTCGATATCTTTGTACTCCCCGTCTTCGATCTTTTGCGCAATATACCTTTCCAGCAAGCCCGCTGCCTCCATTACGATTTTAGCTACAAACAGTTCCCTTAATTCGGGGTGAAACTGAGATTCGGCAAGCAGCAGCCTGACAAGATCAATGTTTTTATTGATAATTTTTAACCTGTTCCGAAGAATTGCTTTTAAAACCGTTTCGTCATCTTCACCGCAAACCTCTTCAAGGGTATCGGCAAGGCTTTGAACAACATATGGGCTCACCAGGCTTAACAAAAGGTCCTTTTTAGTTTTAAAATAGCGAAAAATAGTTCCTTCAGCAATCCCGGCCTCCCTTGCTATCTCCCTTGTTGTTGTACCGTTAAATCCTTTTTTTGCAAATACTTTTATAGCAGCATCCATTATCTGCTGCCGTCTTTTTGAGGTTTGTTCCCCCAAAAGCAAACATCCCCTTCCAAAACCGCATTCATATGAGTGAGTACTCACTCATAATTTTATTCCTGTTTTGGCTCTGTGTCAACTTTTTTAATATAAGTAATATTTCCGGAGATTCGGTAATATTTTTGTACAAACAATTGAATTTTGGGAGGTGATTAAGTGAGCTTTAAGCTGACCACTACAGTAAAACCACAGGGAAATATTAACTTCACAGCAATTCTTTATGGTTCTCTGCTCGCGGTTATAGCATCGGTGATTCTTATGACAATAAGCGGTACGGTAATGTTTTACACCATTTTCAATGAACGGCTGGTCCCTGTCATCGGGTTGGCAATATTGTTTGTCAGTATCTTCCTGGGTGGTCTGGTTTCGGCACGAAGGGCCGGTAAGATGGGCTGGCTGCACGGTTTGGGAGTCGGATTAATCTTCCTGGTCCTGGCAACAGTATTCAGTACTGTATTCCCTCATGGGGTTTTGGGGTTTGCGGTCCTGAAAAAAATCCTGGCTGCTGTAATAGCCGGGTGTCTGGGCGGTATCTGGGGTGTTGGCGAATAATTACCGGATTTTTGGATCTCAGGTGAAGTTTGAACTCCATCTGACGCAAGGAGGAGACAAATTAATTCCGAGCGGACCGCTGCATTTGCAGATCCCTTCTGGAATGAACATGTCTCCTCCAACTGTTAGTTCTGAAAAGAACCGGATTCAATTATTGTTTGTTTACCGGAATGGTGACAATAAAGCTGGTTCCTTCTCCCAGCCTGCTGTGAACTTCTATTTTACCACCATGATTTTCTATAATCCGGTACGATACTGTAAGACCAAGGCCTGTCCCCTCCTCCTTGGTGGTAAAAAAGGGGTCAAAAATACTGCCCAGGTGAGAAGGGTCTATACCAATTCCAGTATCGGTAAAATAAATCCTGACTGCATTCTCAAATCTGTCATATGCCGTTTTTATGGTAAGCCTGCCCTTATTAGGCATTGCCGCAGTGGCATTGGTAACCAAATTTAAAAATACCTGTTTTATCTGTTCCACATCAATTGTAACTGTCGGACAGCTATTATCATACTCCCTTATTAAATGGATATTTTTTATATATAATTCTCCCTCAGTTAAAAGGACAATTTCGTCAAGAATACCATGGATTCCGGTAACCTTTTTGATAGGGACCGTCGGTCTCGCCAGGAGCAAAAATTCGGAGATGATATTATTGATTCTCCGGATCTCATCAAGCATTATACTTATATACTGCTGAACCTGGTCGTTCTTGTGAAATCGCTGTGCCAACAACTGCAGAAACCCCTTGATAGATGTCAGGGGATTTCTCACCTCATGGGCAATACCTGCCGCAAGTTCCCCGATAACAGAGAACTTTTCTGCTTTCACAACTTTTTCTTCAAGCTGTTTCTGACCGGTGACATCCCGTATGCTCAAAATCCCGCCAATTACATTGTCATTTTCATCTTTCACCAGGGTAGTATAGGCCATTACATTCATGATTCCCAATGGTGTTTCGATATTAGCCTCAACATGACTGTATGGCCTCCCGATTCGCAGAGTGTTTAGCAAGATACTGTCCTGTGTTCCTGTTTTTCGGTCCTGAAGTTCGCAAAAAGGCCTTCCCAGAATCTCATCTGCCGGTATACCCATTATATCTTCAGCAGCCTGATTGAAAATGACCACTTTTTCTTCTATGTCTATTGCAATAATGGCAGATGCAGAATTGTCTACATATTGTTCAGCAAAGTATTTCTTTTTATTCAAGCAACAGTTCTGCGATATCATAGAGGCCATTAAGTTACCTCCGGAAATTTTTTCTAATACATTGATTTTTCGACTCTCTGCGAGAATTTTCCTTCTGCATTATACAAATTTTTAATACATTTTATATGCCTCCCGAAATAATTCCAGCTACTGTTATGACCACTCCTGCGATAAATAGACCTGTTCCGAAGAAAAGCCTAAAACTCATCCTTCTGTTCCCCCTGCGGGCAGGAGAATCTAACCCCTTTGTTAAGGCCCGTGCAATTACATTACCCATTTGTGCAACCTCCGCCATTAGTTTTCGTACTAATATATATGCGTCAGGCAGCTTCCCAAGAACCGGACCGGCTGCAGCATACAGACACCGCCTTCCGGAACACATCTACCCCTGTCAATATTACAATTTAAGGCTCAAAAAATACATGGTCTATGGCAATAAAGCAGAGAGTGTCCCGTTTACGGGACACTCTCATTATAAAACACACATATTTACATCCTGGTAACTCTCAATACATCCTATGAATCTCAATAGGCTAACCTGGAGAATTAATACTCAGGTGGCAGCTGGTTAATCTGGGCCACGTTAAATACAGGTCCGTCAACACAGATATACTTTTCACCAATGTTGCAGCGACCGCATTTACCAACACCGCATCTCATGTTCATTTCCAGGGTGGTAATAATCTGTTCGGGCTTCCAGCCCATTTTTTGGAAGTTGCCGAGCTGTATTTTAATCATAATTGGCGGTCCACAGGTTACCGGAACGGTGTTTTCAATATTGGGTATAATTTCCTGTAACCAGTCCTGGGTAATAAATCCTATGCGTCCATCCCATTTAGGATCTTCAGCATCCAGGGTAATGTGGATATGGGTATCCTTGATTTTGGGCCACTTGTCAAAGATGTCATACTTGAAACACAACAGGTCATAAGTCCTGGCGCCATAGACGATGTCAACACGACCATAGTCATCACGGTTATCCAGAACATAGTCAATCAGAGAACGGAGCGGCGCTAGACCAATACCACCGGCCACGAAGAGGCAGTTCTTGCCCTTCATCTCTTCAAAGGGGAAGTTGTTGCCATATGGGCCGCGGATAGCTATCTTTTCACCAACATCTAATTGGTGGATAACATTGGTCACCCTTCCAACATTGGCAATAGAGAACTCCAAAAAGCCTTTTCTGGTCGGTGAAGAAGTAATGGAAATCATGACCTCGCCAACTCCCAGGATGGACAGCATCCCACAGTTGCCCGGCAGGTTCCCGAAGTTTTCTAAAACTCCCTCTTCATCAAAAGTAACCTGGAATGTTTTAATATTATCATTCTCATCGATTATCTTTTGTATAGTTGCTATTTTGGGTAACAACGGGGCTTTTATTTCCCTAGTATTGCAGTTACAGGACATATTAGCCAACCTCCTTTACTTTGTTGATGATTTGTGCAATGTCGAGGTTGACAGGGCATTTCTCAACGCAACGGCCACAGCCTACACAGCCAA